>JAITJK010000141.1 GCA_031278935.1 Spirochaetaceae bacterium
CAAGTTTTGGAAGACTTGCGAAGCCAAGGGCTTGATGCGTTGGATGAATCTGCGCTCCCTGAGGACCTCTCGTCCTCGGTGGTGATCATCCGGGCCCATGGGATCACAGCACAACTGGAACGCCGTTTAGCCTGCCGGGGGGCCCGTCTCGTGGATGCTACCTGCCCTCGGGTTAAACAGAGCCAGATGAAAGCCCGTTCTCTTACCCAGGCGGGGTACTGGATTTTTCTTGCGGGGGAACGGTATCACGGGGAAGTGATGGGGATCCAGGGTTATGCACCATCTTGTCTTGTGGTGGGAGATCCCGAAGAAGCCGGGGAACGGGCGCGGGCTCTCTGCCAAAGCGCTCCTGGGGCAAAGTCCGCGCTCCTGGGGCAAACCACCATCGCTCCCGATGAATACCGGCGTATTGCCCAGGCAATTCAAGGCTTTTTTCCTCACCTAGAAATCATTGACACCATCTGTAAGGCCACCCGGGAGCGGCAGTCTGCCCTAAGGAAGCTCTGCCCCCAGGTAGACGCCCTGCTTGTCCTGGGGGGCAGGGAATCGGCCAATACCCGGCGGCTTCTGGCCATTGCTGAAGCCCAGGGAAAACCCGCCTGGCTGGTGGAGCGGGTCCAGGAGATTCCTCCGGAGGTACGCGCCTACTCCGTGGTGGGCCTAGCCGCCGGAGCCTCGACCCCGGATGAACTCATCCACCAGGTTGCCCAAGCCCTAAGTACAAAAAACCTTGTTCAGGAGCGCCTATGAAGCGTATGAGCGGTGCGGCATTTGACGCCTATTGGCAAGCTTTGTCCAAAGGTCGGGAAGACGGCGGCCTTATGGCGACGGTACAGGATATCATTAGCCAGGTACGCCGGGACGGGGATCGGGCGGTGTGGCGTTTTACCCGGCAATTCGACCAAGGCTCCCCGGAAACCTTAGAGGTCCCCCCGAAGCTCGTACAGGAGGCAGGGGAACAGTTTAAGCAAGCCGAACCGGAACTTGTCGCAGCCCTGGAAACCGCCGCAGAACATATCCGGGATTTCGCGGGGTGCCAGAAAGCCCAGTTCGTCAATTTTGAATACGCCCTGGCCCCAGGGCTCTTTACGGGCCAACGGGTCATCCCGGTCCAAAGAGCCGCGGTCTATGTGCCTGCAGGCCGCTTTCCCCTTATATCCACGGTACTCATGGGGGTCATTCCTGCGCTTGTTGCCGGGGTAGCGGAGGTCATGGTGAGTTCTCCGCCCTTGGCCACGGGCCTCCCGGATAGGCGCATCATGGCGGCGGCTCATCTTGCCGGGGTACGGCGGGTGTTTGCCATGGGAGGCGCCCAGGCCATCGCGGCTCTCGCCATCGGTACCGAGACCGTGCCACGGGCGGATGTGATCGTGGGCCCGGGTAACAAGTATGTAGCTGCGGCGAAACGACTCCTGTTCGGCGAGGTAGGGATCGATCTGGTGGCTGGGCCCACGGACGTGCTCATCATTGCGGAGGACCAGGCGGACCTGATTGCGGCGGATATGTTGGCCCAGGCGGAACACGATCCAGAGGCCCGGGCCCGGGCGCTGGTCCCCAGTCCTGTCCTGGCGGATCAGGTACTCCAAAGGCTGGAGGCGCGGCTTTTCGGTTTGCCTACCGCAGCCATTGCCAAGGCGTCCCTAGATGCGGGGGGGCTCATGATCATCTATCAGTCCAAAGAAGAAGCGATCCGGATTGCCAACGCCATAGCCCCGGAGCACCTGGAACTCCATGTGGCGGAGCCTGAAGCGTGGGTTCCGCACTTGAACAATTACGGTTCTTTGTTTATGGGGAAAGGGGCCGTAGAAGCTCTGGGGGATTATGCTGCGGGAATCAATCATACCCTGCCCACCTCCGGGAGCGCTCGTTTTACCGGGGGGCTTTCTGTGCGGCACTTCCTCAAAACTCTTACCACCCTTCGCTGTACCCCGGGTCCCGGTTACGACCAGGCCTGTGAAGCGGCGGAACGGATCGCCCGGGCCGAGGGATTGATGGCCCACGCGGAAAGCGTCCTAAGTCGGGGGGCCGGGAACGCCCCTTGTGGAGAAGCAGAGGTCTCGATAGTATAGGGGCATGAAATCTTTTACCCGGGAACTGTGGTTCCATACCCAAAAAGAGCGGGAATTCATCAATATAACCGGGCAGATTGACGCCCTGTTGCGGGAATCGGGCGTTCAGGAAGGACTGTGCCTCGTGAACGCCATGCACATTACGGCCAGCGTGTTTATCAACGATGACGAGGGCGGGCTGCACCATGATTTCGATGTGTGGCTGGAGAAACTGGCCCCTCATGAACCGGTGTCTTTCTATCGGCATAACCACGGCGAGGAAAACGCTGACGCGCATCTAAAAAGGCAACTCATGGGCCGGGAGGTAGTGGTCGCGGTAACTCAGGGTAAACTGCATTTTGGGCCTTGGGAACAAATATTCTACGGCGAATTTGACGGAAGACGACGGAAACGGGTGCTGGTAAAAATCATCGGCGAATAACCGCATCAAGTCCCCTCCCCGGGCCGCAGCAAAAAATCGCGTCCCTACCAGAGGGACGCGGGCAAGATTCTTACCGGAGTAAGGGTTTGCTACTTCTTTTTAAACGAGTACGTACTCTTTGTACCCTCCAACCACGACAGCCTCAACTCTAGCGTACCGTCGGCTAAAAGTTCACCGCTCATCATGGACGAATCAGGACGCTCTTCCCATTTGCCATCTGTCCACCGGTGGGTTTGTTCAAAGCTGGCCGTACCATCCTCTTCATTGATGTCGAAGGTCCCCTTCCGGGTCTCTTCGATAGTCCAATTAGAACCTGTTATGATGATGGTAAAAGTGTCCTCAGATCCAATCCAGGTCCCCTCAAAGGGAGTTGTTGAATCGTCATCGTCGCCGCCGGTATCACAAGCGGTCAGTGCAAATCCGAATACCAACAAAAGACTGAGTATTCCCGTCATAAAGGCCGAGTA
>JAITJK010000190.1 GCA_031278935.1 Spirochaetaceae bacterium
GAAAAAGGGCGTCATAGTTTTTCATAGGGTACTCTCTCACTCCTTCAGTGTAAGATATCTCCCTATAAACCTGCCAGCCCACTTGCCACCATCTGCCGTGAGACCTAGGCCCGTATGTCTCCATAGCAGCACCCCACTACGCCTCCACCCCGTCAGGTGGTGGACAGGGGCGAGGGCGGAGGAGTAGGGTAAAGTATGTGTGGAATTACGGGGTATATCGGCTTTCGCAAGGCAAAGCCGGTGCTCTTACAGGCCCTGGCGAAGCTCGAATATCGAGGTTATGATTCGGCGGGTATTGCGGTGCTCCATGAAGGAATGGTGCAGGTACGGAAAATGAAAGGGCCCCTGAAGGCCTTGGCCACGCGGCTTGCCACGGAACCCATCGAGGGCGCTATAGGCATAGGTCATACTCGCTGGGCTACTCACGGAGAACCCTCGGATGTCAATTCCCACCCCCATACGGATGTGTCCGGCCGGATCGCCGTGGTCCATAATGGCATTATCGAAAATTACGCGGCTCTTAAGGCTTGGCTGTGCGACCGGGGTGGGATCTTCATAAGCGAGACGGACACGGAAGTGGTGGCCCACTTGATCAATTATTATTACCAAAACGTCCCGCAGGGGCCTTGGGAAGATCGCCTCCTGTACGCGGTACGCCGTGCCTTGAGCCGGATTACGGGATCCTACGCCTTGGCCGTGATTTCTGCGGATGTGCCAGACCGGCTCATTGCTGCCCGGAAGGACAGCCCCCTCATTGTAGGCCTGGGGGAGGGGGAGCAGTTTATCGCTTCGGATGTACCCGCCTTGCTCGCCTATACCCGGGAGGTGTATTTCCTGGAAGAAGGGGAAGTGGCCGTGGTATATCGGGATACAGTGGAGCTCTTTACCGAACAGGGTGAGCCGGTGGACCGAACCCCGACCCACATAGACTGGGACCTGGCCGCTGCGGAAAAGGGAGGCTACGCCCATTTTATGCTGAAGGAAATCCACGATCAGCCTAAGGCCTATACGGATACCCTCCGTTCCCGGCTTGTCCGGGAGGGCCAGGACTGGGCCGTGAAGGTTGAGGAGATTCCTCTGGACCACACCTGGGCCGCTGCTCCTCGGATCGTGCTTACCGCCTGCGGAACCGCCTGGCACGCGGCTATGGTGGGGAAATACGCCTTTGAGCGCTTTGCCCGAATCCCGGTGGAAGTGGACATTGCCTCGGAATACCGGTACCGCAATCCGGTGTTTAATCCTCAGGATATATTTATCGTCATAAGCCAGTCCGGAGAAACCGCAGACACCCTGGCGGCCATGCGCCTGGCCAAGAAAGGAGGCGCGCGGATTGTGGCCATCACCAATGCGGTGGGTTCCACCCTATCCCGGGAAGCGGATCAGGTTATGTACACCTGGGCGGGGCCTGAAATCGCCGTGGCCTCCACCAAGGCATTCACCACCCAGCTTATGTGCCTCTATCTGTTGGCTTTGAAGCTCGGAACCTTGCGGGGCTGCCTCAGGGATGCCAATCCCTATCTACAGTCCCTCACCGAGGCGGCGGATAAGACTGCGGTACTGCTACGGAGAAAAGAGCAGATCCAGCGTTTTGCCGCTCGGCAGTTCAACAAGAACAAGGTGTTTTTCATGGGCCGACAGTTTGACTATGCGGTGAGCCTTGAGGGGGCCTTGAAACTCAAAGAAATCAGCTACACCCATTCCGAGGCCTTTGCGGCGGGGGAATTGAAGCACGGCCCTATTGCCCTGGTAGATACCCATACGCTGGTGGTGGCCCTGGCGACCCAGGGGGAACTCTTTGATAAAATCGCCTCCAATATCCGAGAAGTTACCGCCCGGGGAGCCGCTACGGCGGTTATCACCTGGGAAGGGGAGGGGGAGGCAGCC
This sequence comes from Spirochaetaceae bacterium, assembly GCA_031278935.1. Lineage (GTDB taxonomy): Bacteria > Spirochaetota > Spirochaetia > Treponematales > Breznakiellaceae > JAIRLU01. The sequence goes on from JAITJK010000190.1 coordinate 1,885, forward strand.
TTTCATGAGGTAGCCCAAGAGGTGTTTACCCTGCCTAGGATAGAAGATAGTCTCTCCCCCCTCTTATCGGTGATTCCAGCCCAGCTTTTCGCCTATTACTGCGCGGTCCAGCGGGGAAACGATCCGGATAAACCCCGTAACCTGGCTAAAAGTGTTACGGTGGAGTAATAGATATGGATAAAAAGGAGCGGATATGCAAGCGCTAATACTCGCGGCAGGCAGGGGAACCCGCCTGGGGAAAGATACCCAAAATAACACCAAATGTATGCTACCCTTGAACGGCAAGACCCTCATTGAGCGAGCCCTCGCGGGGCTCTGTCCCGGGCGGGCATCCACAGGTGCATCATGGTGGTGGGCTATCAAAAAGAGAACTTGATGGCTGCCTGTCCTCATCCCACCCTGGCGGTGGTAGCCAAATGGGAGGCATGGATGGACGGCACGGTAGTGGAACTTTCAGGGAATAACGAGATTGCCGCGTTCATCCCGAAAAAGTCCTTTGTATACCCGAACAAAGACCGGTATTACAAGACCGTCAACATCTATAAGTTCTCCCAGGAGTTCTCCGCCCAGGTGTACGTGCCCTTTCTCACGGCCTATACCCAGGCTATGGGCATGAACGAATACTACGAGCAGGTGCTGCGGGTGATTACCACCCTGGACACCTGCGACTTAAAGGCTTTCGTGCTTTCTACCCAGCGTTGGTATGAGATTGACGACGCCCAGGACAAAGATATTGCGCAGGTGCTTTTCGCCGAGGATCCGGGGAAACAGCTGGACTTACTGGCCCGGCGCTATGGCGGGTATTGGCGCTTCCCGGGGCTGTGGGATTTTTGCTATCTGGTGAATCCCTATCTCCCCCCCAGCGGCTGTGCGCGGAAATGGCCTCCTTTTTTGACGTGCTCCTGCAGGAATATCCTTCCGGCTTAGGGGTGCAAAACCTCTTGGCGGCAAAACTCTTCGGGGTGGATGAATCCCGTACGGTAACGGGGAACGGGGCGGCGGAGCTCATCCGTGCCCTGGCCTTCCAGGTGTCTGGAACCGTCGGGGTAATCCAGCCGTCTTTCAACGAATACGCCGAGAGTTTTGCGCGGAATCCCGCAGTGCGGGTTAAAGAATACGTCCCGGACCGCTTTGCCTATACCCCCGACGACCTCGTCCGTTTTGCCCAGGGCTGCGATGTCCTCGTGCTGATAAACCCCGACACGCCCACCGGCCATTATATCCCTCGGAACGCGGCGCTGACCTTGGCCGGGACCCTTAAAGCCGCGCGAAAGCTCCTGATTCTGGACGAATCCTTTGCGGATTTTGCCTGCGCCGATGAGGAGCCGACCCTGTTCAGAGAGGAGGTCTTAGGAGCTTATCCGAACCTGGTGGTGGTGAAAAGTTTAAGCAAAAGTTACGGGATTCCCGGTATACGGCTGGGGGTCGCCGCCTGCGGGGACCTGAGCCTCGTAGAGGCCCTGCGAAGCCGCCTTTCTATCTGGAACATCAACGCCTACGCCGAATATTTTTTGCAGATCATCGGCAAATACCAAAAAGAGTATCGCAGCGCCTGTAAACGTATCATGGAGGAGCGAACGCGCTTTCGGGAGGCCCTCATCGAAACCGGCCTTTTTGAGGTATACCCCTCCCAGGCCAATTATCTGTTCTGCCGTCTTATCAACGGCATGACCGCCCACGCTTTTGCCGAGGGGATGCTCCAGGAAGCTCGTATTTTTATCAAGGACTTCACGGGAAAGAAAGGTATTCCCGGAGATTCTTTCATCCGTCTTGCGGTCCGTAACCGGGAAGACAACGCTATATTCATTGAACGGGTAGGCTTGACATTCCGTTTCCTGTCGTATACTCCTCCCCCCCCCCCCCCCCCTATCAAATTAGCCCGGTCGTTCCTCGGAGGATTCACCTCCCGGCGCCTACGAGGAACGACCCGCTCCCAAGGCTGGAAAGAAAAAGGGCGGCGGCTTGTTAGACCCCGTGTAATATAGTATAAAAATACCATGACGGGACGATTTGATGGGGTTGCCTTTGATTTGGATGGGACCCTCTATCCGAATTACCGCTTGTATATACGGCTGATTCCTTTTATGTGCCGGGAGCATCGCCTGCTTCGGGCCTTGGGAAAAGCCCGGAATATACTCAGAGCCCAAGCGCGGGCGCAAACCCTGGCAACGGAAGAGGGCTTTTACACTTTGCAGGCCCGGCTCATGGGACAAATTTTGCGCCAAGACCCCCAGGTGGTGCAGCAGCGGGTGGAAACCTTGATCTACCGAGGCTGGGAACCCTTGTTCAAGGAGATTGCCCTCTTTCCCCAGGTACGGGAAACCCTTATAGCCTTACGGGACCGAGGAATCAAGCTGGGCCTTCTTTCGGATTTTCCCCCGGTGGTGAAACTGGAACACCTTAGGCTTACGGGCCTTTGGGACCAGGTGTTGTGTTCCGAAGAGGTGGGCCAGCTAAAGCCCGACCGGACTCCCTTTCTGGCCTTAGCCCGGCAGCTGGACCTCCCGGCGGCGCGGATTCTCTATGTGGGAAACAGCGTAGCTTACGACATCATCGGGGCGAAAAACGCGGGGATGAAGGCCGCCCTCATCGCCCCGCCTTTCGCCTGTCTCCCCCGCTTGCGGCGGCCGGGGGCCCATAATGGCCGGGCGGATTTTGTGTATGGTCACTATCGCCAACTATACGATTATGTGGTAGGGTAACCAATGGGTTTTTTCACGCTAGGAAATCTTTTAACCTTGGGTATTGTGGGGTTGGTCCTGGTTTTATACCGGCAGTTGGACCGGCAAAGCCACGCTCTTAATAAAGTACATAAGTATGCAGACAAGCTGCGACTAGATTTGGCGGAATTTGTAGCGGAAAAGGAAGCCGCAGTCAAGGATTACGGCATTTCCCTGGACGTCCAACAAAAATCCGCCAAAGAATTGATGAA
>JAITJK010000195.1 GCA_031278935.1 Spirochaetaceae bacterium
CGAATGTAAATACCACCGGGTATAAACGGATGCGGGTGGATTTTGAGGACCTGCTCTACCAAACCGTGAAGACCGCTGGAACCCCGGCTACGGAAGACACGGTGGTCCCTGTGGGGACCCAAATGGGCCACGGGGTGAAGATCGCCGATACCCAGCGGATGTTCACCCAGGGGTCTCCCCAGAACACGGAAAATGTGACGGATATGGCCATTATGGGGGACGGGTTTTTCCGGATACAGACCTACGACGGCAGTTACGCCTATACCCGCAACGGCGCGTTTGAGATCGATTCCAACGGTCGCATGGTAACCTCTAACGGGTACTGGCTGCTCCCGGACATTGTCATGCCCGAGGGTTTTCTCCCGGAGAAGATCACCGTGTCCAAGGATGGCCGAGTCTCGGTGATGGTCCCCCAGATCAACGAAAACGAGCCTATCCCCGTGGGGCAGATCGAACTGTACCGGTTCCCCAATCCCGTGGGGCTCACCGCAGTAGGGGAAAACCTGTTTAAGGTTACTGAAGCCTCAGGAGACCCCATTCCCGGAAGACCAGGTTATGAAGGTATGGGCCAGATTTACCATAAGTTCCTGGAAATGTCCAACGTGTCGGTGGTCCGGTAGATGGTAGACCTCATCGTGGCCCAGCGGGCCTATGAGTTTAACTCCAAAACCATCCAGACTAGCGATAGTATGCTGGGCACCGCAACGAATTTGAAGCGCTAGGCCCTTTAGGGGAAGGAGGAATCCATGAGTATCGAATCCCTAGGGTATATGCATTATGAACGGGCAGGCATTGAATCCCTGGCCCGTCTGGGAAACGGGCATGAAGACGATGCGGGATCGGGGGGGGGGTTTGCGGAGGTCTTGGAAAAGGCCCAGAAGGAAGTGGCCTCAGGCCCCAAGGCCGCTCCCTCCAAGCCCGTGGTGGATAAAACCGACAAACTCTATGAACAATGCGAAGCCCTGGAAACTTTTTTGATCAAGAATTTGCTGAATAGTATGCGTAGCACTGTGCAAAAGACCGGCCTTGTTGATGAGGGTTTTGCAGGAAAAATGTACGAAGATATGCTCTACGACGCCTATGCCGAAGATTTTACCAAACAAGCGGATTTCGGCCTCGCCGCCCTAGCCTATTTGGAACTTACGGGCCAGCGCTCATAAGGTATACCAGGCTGTTGTAGGCCCCGTGGGCCAGGGCTATGCCGTGGATGGCCCGGTACCGCGTAAATACCCAGGATAAAACCCCGCCTGCCAGGGCGGCCTGCAAAACCCCCCAGGGTCCCTCGTAGCTATGGCAGAGGGCGAAGAGCAAGCACGAAAAGAAGGCCCCGGAGCGTCGGCTTATGCCGGCTTCTTCCGCACCCCTTACCAGATACACCCGAAAATAGCTTTCCTCTAGATAGCCCGTCCCCGCCGAGGAAAGGAGGGCGATAAGCCATGCCCGGAAGCCCTGCGGGGCTTCAAAGGCCGGGCCGGATGAGAGGGCATTCACCCAGGACTCGGCTGAGGAAATCCCGATCCCGATGCACCCTAAGCCCAAGATGGCCGCACCGAAGGCGCAGAGGTCTTGTTTCCGGGGCTTGAGGCTTCCCGGACACTGTCGATGGATCAGATACCCCATAAACCCCAGGCAGGGGAGGGTATAGGCGACAAGGCGGGTAAGCTCCCGGCCTGCAGAAAAGGGGATGAGCGCCGGGTAGCTCCCCTGGGGAAGCATCCCGGAGGCAAACAGCACGAGATAGATGATGAGGGGCCTTCCCAGGCAGGCGAGGCGCGCCGGTTTAGGGTCGATACGCCCTACCCCAGGGATGGACCGCAGTGAGATACCGGATAACCCGAAGACCGTCTAAGGCGCTGGACCGGGGCTGCCGGTCCGGTTCCCGCACACAGGCCACTGCGTCCTGTAGCATATGAGCAAAATAACCTGTAGGACCCGTAAAGGCATCCGGGGCTTTATGGAGGGACCGAAACCCCTCGGCGTAGGGACTCGGCCCGCTTTCCCAGACCTCAAAGACCCCGTTGCCAATCCGTAGCCGTCCCCGGGCGCAGGAGCATTCCACCTCAAATACCAGATGATCCCGCCCCGCGCCGATCTCCAGGAGAAAGGGCGTTCCCTGGCCGGCTCCGTCCGGATCCAGGCGGCCCGCGAGATACGCGCTTCCTCGGCCCTGGGTAAGGGGGCTTCCCCAGTGTTTTTCGTGGCGCATCATCCGGCCGCTTAGAAACAATACCGCGTCTACCAGGTGGGTGCCGTCATGCCAGAGGACGTCCAGAATCCGCCGGGTCTGGCCCATGTACAGGCTTGCCTTGATACTCAACAGTTCCCCCAGGCGGCCTGAGTCCAGGACGGCCTTTGCCTGGATATAGTCCGCGCTATAACGCCGTTCATGGTTAACGAGGATCCGCGTAGGCCCCTTTCGGTGCAGAGCCGCAATAGCGCGTGCCCCCGCGAGGCTGTCTGCGAGAGGCTTCTCGCAGATCACCACTGGAACCTGGTAAGCTGCGGCCATGCGGCAGTAATAGGCATGACTATCCGGGTGGGTAGCGATGATAAGGAGCTGCGGCGTATGGCTGCGGAGCATAGCTTCAGCATCGGCATACACCGGGCAGCGCCAGGTTTCGGCAAAAGCGGTCCGGCGCTGAGGGTTTCGGTCCGTACCGGCTGCCAAGACCGTCTGTTCATGGGACTGCACGGCTCCAGCGTGGGTGCAGGGCTTCTCCCGCAGGGGATCCGTCTCAAGGAGGCTGGCTATCCTCCCCAATCCTAGGATAGCCACCAAAATAGTATCCATACTGTATAATCGGCGTCCTACCGTGGAAGTATAGAGGAGTCTGCCCGCCCTGGGGTCTGACCCCCCGCCGCCATGACCAAGGGTGGCAGGGGCTTGACTAAGGGGGCGCCTTAGGGGATACTATCACCCTCATGGCATGGATAGCAGCGTCAGTCTCTTGTCTAGCCGCCCCCTCCCTCCTGTAATATTGCATACATATACCCTCGTTGTAAGTAGGAAATGTGCTAAAGCAGGTTCTCGTATCGGGGAAGGCCTGGTTTACGCCATTGCTGCAAGGAGTGGTTTATGAAAATTGGTATGAAGCTGGTGGTGATCATCAGCATAGTCAACTTTACCGGTATCGGCATTTTAGCCGGCGTTACCGTATTTGAATCGCAGCGGGAAATCAGCCGCTTGGCCGATGAACAAGCAAACAGTATGGCGATCCGGAGCAGCGAAGAAATAAAAAACTGGTTCGCAAGCTATGTAGAGACGGCACGATCCCTTGCACACATTATGGAAGGTTATAAGGACATCCCTGTGGAGGATAGGCGGAGGCAATTCAATCGTATCCTGAAACAGACGCTTATCGCACATCCTGAAGTGGCTGCGGTCTATACCAGTTGGGCGCCGAACGCGCTGGACGGTATGGACGCTGAATACGCCGGCACTCCCGGAACAGACGCAAGCGGGCGTTATATAACGAGTTGGACCTATAAACCCACCGGACCTATTATGGAGGCTATGCAGGGTTTCGAATTAGATACGCTTATAGCGATAACAGAAGGAAATGAGTTTATATTTGAGCCTTCGATAACTCCCATAGGAGGCAAGGATATGTTAGCAACAACGGTTTGTATTCCCGTAAAAGATCAGTACAAGATGATAGGCCTGGCCGGAATCAGTGTCGAATTATCACGAATACAGACTATTGTCAGTTGGCTCCAACCCTTCGGCGATGGTCATGCCTTTGTGTTCAGCCCCGGGGGTGTTGTGGCCGCTCATCCTGACCCTCAACGGCTGGGTAAGAATATGCGGGAGTCCGAAAGCGACACCTTCGGCCCCTTTCTTGATACTATGGTCCAGGCGGTTGCCAAAGGAACTCCTGCCTCCGTCTCCTACCAGTCCGCGCAATCCGATACGGTTATGCAATACTACGCAATCCCCTTTATGGTCGGAAATGTTCCTCAGCCCTGGTCCCTGGTAATCGGCGTTTCCCGGAACACCATCATGGCGCCAGTCTACCGGATGATGCTTATTGCCGGTATTATCGGTATGCTTATCCTGCTCCTTATGTCCGCAGGGGTCGTCATTACCGCCCGCTCCATAAGCCGCCCCATTGCCCACACCATGACCGTCCTGAAAAACATCGCCCAGGGGGACCTCACCAAGGAGATCGCCGTCCATTCCAAGGACGAACTGGGGGATCTGGCTCGTTACTTGAACTTCACGGTAGACAAAATCAAAGACCTTGTGCTGGCCATACGGGAAGAGGCAGGGATCCTTGCACAAACCGGTTCCGAGCTTGCCGGCAACATGACCGAAACCGCCGTCTCTATCAACGAAATCACCGCCAACATCCAAAGCATCAAGAATCAGACCAAGCGGCAGACCGCAAGCGTCAAAGGCGCCAGTTCAATCATGGAACAGGTGGTAGAAAACATCGAAAGCCTCAACGCTCAGAGTCAAAAACAGACTGACTGTGTAAGCCAATCTTCAAGCGCGGTAGAACAGATGCTAGTGAATATCCAGAGCGTAACCCAAACCCTGGTGAAGAACGAAACCAATGTTACCCAGCTCTCCCAGGCCTCTGAAGTGGGACGGAGCAGCTTGCAGGAAGTGTCCAGAGATATTCAGGAGATAGACCGGGAATCTGCAGGGCTCTTAGCGATCAACGCAGTGATGGAGAACATCGCAAGCCAGACGAACCTGTTAAGCATGAATGCGGCTATAGAGGCGGCTCATGCAGGGGAGGCGGGGAAAGGCTTCGCAGTGGTGGCCGAGGAAATCAGAAAGCTCGCCGAGTCCTCTGCGGAGCAGTCCAAGACCATAAGCGATGTACTGAAGAAGATAAAAGCTTCCATAGACAAGATAACCTCCTCCACCGGCGAGGCGCTGCTGAACTTCGAGGCCATAAGCGACGGGGTGAAGACCGTAACGGATCAGGAGGCGAATGTCCGCAGCGCCATGGAGGAGCAGGGCCTAGGGAGCAAAGCTATACTTGAGTCCATAGAGCGGCTGAACGAGATCACCGGGGAAGTGAAAGGGAGCGCCCAGAGGATGCTTGAGGGCAGTCATAAGGTGATAGAGGAGAGTAAG
>JAITJK010000236.1 GCA_031278935.1 Spirochaetaceae bacterium
TTTACCTCTGTAGTAGTTGAGCTTTTACGTCAGGAATTGGCTGCTATGGGCTATACGATGGGAATAGGTCGAGAAGCCGTGAAGGAAATCAAGGGCTTCGAAGAAGAAAAAAGAGCAAATATAGGATAGTATGGTAGTCATGGTTTCCCCACCTTTGGGGCTTTTCCGGGTTTCATACTTGCTTACTTTGCAAGTAATCGTCCAGATAAGTCTATACGGGATAAAGAGTTAAAGTATTTTGAAGGGTAAGCGACCGATTGGCACTTTTCTGGCTTTCTCTTTCAATCAAAACCGGAATCTTCTCTCATCATTTCTTTGTAGCATATAGACTTTTTGGGATTTTTTGCCTTCCGTGCAATTCCTATTTTAATTGATCCTCTATAGACGGTTACCCCCTTCGCAAGAGCGGCTTGTCTTTATCGGGCCATCTTCTTTATACTGCTAATATGACCACAGACTGTCATCCTTTTGCTTCTTTCGGTTTATCCGAGGGGATCCTTGATGCCTTAACCCAGAAGGGGTTTACGGCGCCCAGTTCTATTCAAACCATTGCGCTGCCCCGGCTGCTTTCTGACTCAGGGCATCTTATTGTCAAAGCCAGGACCGGCACGGGTAAGACCGCTGCTTTTGGGATTCCCCTGGTGGAGCGGCTTACCCAGGGAGGCCACGCTCCCCGGGCTTTGATTCTCACCCCCACCCGGGAACTGGCCCTACAGATTACTAAAGAAATCGCTTCTCTTACCACCGGGCCTTTCCCCCGGATTACGGCGGTGTACGGCGGTTCTTCCATTAGAAATCAAATCCTAGACCTGAAACGAGGTACCGAGATCGTGGTCGGGACCCCGGGGCGTATCATGGACCTGATGGAACGGAAGGTGCTGGACCTCATGGCGGTGGATTGGTGCATTCTGGATGAAGCGGATGAAATGCTGGATATGGGCTTTTTTGAGGATGTGGAGACCATCCTCAAGGCGGTGAAAAGCGAGCGCCGGGTGGCCCTGTTTTCCGCTACCATGCCAGAAGCTATTTTACGGATCGTCCGGAACTATATCGGGGACGTGGAGATTCTTGAAGACAGCGCTCCGGAGGATGAAACCCCGGCGGTGGATCAGTATTACCTGGTAGTCAAGAAAGAAGACCGCCTGGAAGCGCTTCGCCGTATCATTGACGGGGCGGATGATTTTTATGGGCTAATTTTCTGCGCCACCAAGGCGGGGACCGATGAGCTAGCCCGCCGGCTGGTGGAAGGGGCCTATGCGGCGGAGGCGATTCACGGGGATCTATCCCAGGAAGCCAGGGAACGGACCCTCAGGCGGTTTCGTTCCCGGATCACCACCATCCTGGTCGCCACGGATGTAGCGGCCAGGGGCCTAGACATTGAGCGGCTGACCCATGTGATCAACTGGGACCTGCCCCATGACCGGGAGACGTATGTCCACCGCATCGGTAGAACGGGCCGGGCCGGGAGGCGGGGGAAAGCCATCAGCCTGGTGCTGCCTGCGGAACGGGGGCGGATAAGTCACCTATCCCGGCTCATGGAGCGGACCCTAGGGACGAAGATCGAATGGACAAGAGCGCCTAAGATAAAATCTGTAATGAAAGCCATAAAGCGGCGCATTCTTGTGTCGGTTACGGCAGCCTTGCCCCGGGACTGGAGTGCGGTTTCCGTGGATGAGGAAGGGGCGGCGCCCCTTATACCGGCTATGGAAGGTGTGGGGGATGCGTCTTTGCCGGTTCCGCCGTTGCATGCCCAGGTAAGCCGGGAACTTATCGAGAAGCTGGGCAGTGAAGGGGCGGTGGAGGCCTTGATTGCCTTGACTTTCGGGGATTTGCTGGATCCGTCCCGGTACGGGTCTATCACGGAATTCCCCGAGACACCTCCTCGGGAGGAAGGCCGAGGACGACTAGGAGGGCGGCGGTTTTCCTCCCGTCGGGATTTCGACAGTCCGGACCACCGCAAAGACCGCCATTCCAGCCGGGTCGGTGACGGGTTTACCCGGGTTTATGTGGGTTTGGGTCGGCGGCACGGGGCGTCGGCACGGGATGTGGCGAAGCTCCTTATGCAGGCCGGCGGTGTGCCGGGCCGTCTGGTGGACGCCATTGAAATGAAAGACTTCTGCGCCTTTGCTACCTTGCCGGAAGATGCGGCGCAGCGGGCCTGTAGGTTTTCTCAGAAAACCCCGGACAATCCGGCGATCCGCCCTGCTACGCCACCCACCGTGGAGGCCTAGTTTCTCACCAGATTGTGGTGGTTAGTAGCGGCTACTCGTCTAGATTGCTTCGGTTCTTCACTCCTCACAATGACGGGGGTCGCGCCATGCCCCGCACGAAGGGACGTGCGCCTTTAGTCCTAACCAATCGGCACCCAATACGCACCCATGGCCAATGGTGGGTTGGCGCGCCGACAGACTCACGGTATAGTAAAGGGGCAGGAGTCTTTTATGCTGAGAGCAATGCGTAATATCGGTATCATGGCCCATATTGATGCGGGTAAAACTACTACCACCGAGCGGATCCTCTATTATACCGGGAAAAGCCATAAAATCGGCGAAGTTGATAACGGCGAAGCCATCATGGACTGGATGGAGCAGGAGCAAGAACGGGGTATTACCATTCAAAGCGCTGCTACCACGATTTATTGGAAGGACTTTCAGATAAACATCATTGATACCCCGGGACATGTGGATTTTACGGCGGAAGTGGAACGCTCCTTGCGGGTTTTGGATGGAGCCGTGGCGATTTTTGACGCGGTCCGAGGGGTAGAGCCCCAAACCGAAACGGTATGGCATCAGGCCCAACGGTACCACGTCCCTTGTATCGGGTATGTCAACAAGATGGATCGGGTGGGGGCGGACTTTTTTCAGGTTCTGGAAGACATTAAAGGGAAACTAGGGGCTTCCCTCGTGGCGATTCAACTGCCCATCGGCAAGGAAGGGGGCTTTGAAGGGGTCATCGACCTTATAACCATGCAGGAAATTCGCTGGGACGCGGCTACGGAAGGAGAACTAGTGATTCAGAGCCCCATCGCGGTGGAGCGGGAAAGCCTCGCCAGGGAATGGCGGGAAAAACTTATTGACGCCCTCTCAGGCTTCTCAGACCTCATAACCGAACAGTACCTCTCTGGAGCGGAGATCGGAGCAGAACTGATTACCCAGGAATTACGCAAAGCTGTGCTGGAGCGTGCCTTGTTCCCCATTTTGGCGGGAGCCTCCCGGCGGAATATGGGGGTCCAGCCTTTGATTGACGCGGTAGTGGCCTATCTGCCCGCTCCGGATGAACGCTCAGGCGCTACGGGCCACTCGGTGAAAAATGTAAAGAAAGGCAAAAAAGACGCGAAAGAGGAAATCACGATTCCCTGTGATCCTGCAGGGCCTCCCCTGGGGCTGGTTTTCAAGATTCAGCATGACCGGGAAGCCGGGAGCCTCTGTTATGTGCGGATGTATTCGGGGACCTTCAAACCCGGAACCGCGGTGTTCAACCTGGGGAAACGCAAGCGAGAGCGGGCTAATCGGATCCTGCGGATGCATTCCAATAAATCCGAACCTTTGGAACGCCTTTCCGCTGGAGACATCGGGGTTATTATCGGCATGAAGTTTGCCCAGACCGGTGACACCATTGGCAGCGAAGGTTGGCCGGTGATGCTAGAACAGATGGCTTTTCCTGAACCGGTCATCTCCGTATCCATTGAGCCCAAAACCTTGTCGGAACAGGAAAAACTGAAGGACATTTTGGCTCTCTTGGCTAAAGAAGACCCCACCTTTACCACCAAAGAAAACGAGGAAACCGGCCAGCTCATCATCTCCGGTATGGGAGAACTACATCTGGACGTCCTCGTTACCCGAATTCTCAAGGAATACCATGTGGGCGCCAAGGTGGGAAATCCCCAGGTTACCTACCGGGAGTCCGTGAGCCGGGTGGTGGAACGGACCGAGCACTTTTCCCGGATCATCGCGGGCAAGGAAAACGCCGCGTCCCTAGGCCTGAAGATAAGCCCCCTGGAACGGGGCACGGGGAACCGCTATACCTGCGAAGTAAAAGAGCGGAATATTCCACAGCCCATTTTTGACGCCATAGAACGGGGCATCCAGGGCGCCTTGGCCGGGGGTATCGTCTTGGGCTACCCCTGTATTGATGTGGGGGTGAGCCTTATAAATATGGGGTATTCAGACCTTACGGGTACAGAACTGGCTTTTGAAGCCTGCGCGAGCCTGGGCTTTGACGAGGCCTGCCGGGCCGCCGCGCCCATACTGCTGGAACCCATCATGGCGGTGGACCTCATTTCTCCCAAGGAATTCGTTGGGGAGGTGATAAGCCTCATAACCCAGCGAGGGGGGCAGATCCTGAGCATGGATTCTAAGGTCTACAGCGACCAGGTGAAGGCCCTGGCTCCTATGGCAAAAATGTTCGGCTTTATGACGGCCCTCCGTTCCGTAACCCAGGGCCGGGGGACCTTTACCATGGAATTCTCCCATTTTGCCCCGCCCCTTAAATGACCCTGTCGTCATGAGCGGCGACCTCCATTGGAGGGGCTGGCCTCGTTTGGATTGATCCGGGCTTGCGTAATAACCGGAGGCGCCGCACGGGGTCCTATACCACTTGATTCTTACCTCGCCGTTTGCCGATATAGAGTTTTTTGTCGCTCGCTTCAATGCTCGCTTCCGGGTTGGCCCAATCGAAAGGCGCAACGCCCACGGTAATCGTAATGCCCAGCGTTCCCTTTTGTTTGGTTATAATCTCCGCCTCGGCGAGTTTAGCCCGTAGTTTGTCCATCACCGCCTTGGCGTTGGCTAAGGTAACTTGTTCCATGATGATAAGGAATTCTTCCCCACCCCAGCGGAAAATTTTGTCGGTCTTTCGTAGGTTGTTCTTGAGAAAATCCGAAAGAAATATCAGGATTTCATCCCCGCAAGGGTGGCCGTAGGTATCGTTGATCCGCTTAAAATCGTCGATGTCCAAGATAGCCACGCAGACCGGTTGATCGGGGTTTTTTAGGGTTTTGAGATAAATGTCCTGATACCGGCGGTTGAAGAGACCCGTGAGGGGATCCGTGTAGATTTGGGACGACAGTTCCATAAGCCGGCCTTCCCTGATCCGAAAGATGATACGCTGCACCAAGGTATTGACGGCGATTTCCAGAAGCGTCCCCAGCAGCATGATCGACAGGTTTACCAAGGTCATACTATGACCAAACGGCTCCGCCAGAATGATGAGGGGCACTGCATGAGCGGCTCGTACCCCAAGAAACGCAATCACACCCAGGATAAGGAGGACCATGACGCGGCGAAACCGGGTGCTTCCATAGGGAAACAGGGTCAACATGAGGATAATCAGTAAGAAATACCCCAGGATATACGAGCCAATCCCGCATACATACGCTGAAATCCCGGCGTAGAGGTTTACTTCCAAGGCAATCAAGAAGCCCCCGACCTGGTAACATTTCTTACTAAGACATAGCCATACGACTAAGGAGACCAGCAAGCTCCCACCATTGAGGAGAACAAAGAACAAGACCCCTTGAAGGAGGTAAGCAATCAGAAAAAAACTATGGATCACCGCGAAAAAGATGAGGATAGTATAAGAAATCAGGTACAGGCACAGCTCGTCCTCTGTGGAAAAGGGCTGCTTTAAAAGCTTTGCCATGAGATTGTCTCGAAAGTGGCGAAACATATACCCCCTAGTCTAGTAAAATCCCGGAACCCCCACAATAAGGCCGCAAAGCCGCAACTTGCCTTTTACTTTTCCCCGGTGGTATTATATAAGGACTACATATATATAAGAGAGGTATTATATGGCGTATACGGTTAATCAGAGCGAGTGTGCTAATTGCGAAGCATGCGTAGGTGAATGCGATGCAGGAGCCATTTCCGAAAAGGACGGCGCTCAATGGATCGATCCCGGCAAATGTCAGGACTGCGGCAAATGTGCTGAAGCCTGTCCCGTAGAAGCGATTGCACAAGCATAGCCTTTAGGCGGATTCGTGCATACTAAGGCGAGGGGGTGAGCTCCTTGCCTTTTTTTATGTCCTTCCTCTATACTTGCCTTATTAGGGAGCGTCTTGCCTCCTCGGAGCAATGAAACGAAACCAAGTCCTGCGGCTCACTATTTTTATGATTTTCCTGTACGCACCGACTCGTATCCCGGCAGGGGTGGAGAGTATGGACCCCGGATTCCCCAAGATTTCCCGCTTGGACCCGAGTGACCCAGGTTTCAAGCAGTATCTGACGGATGTGGAGACTGCAAGGCGGCGTATTTTTAACCGGGAACAAACCGGGGAGTCCTCCCTGTCTATTGCCAAAGCCTTGACGGTCTATGCTTATACCCCCAGTGGCGCGGATGATCTTTTGAGTCTTGCCGCCCGGTGTACGATTTCCTATGCCAGCTTGGTAACCCTCAACCGGATCGCCCATTCGACTTCCCTGGAACACCACGGCCCCCTATTGCTCCCTTCCGCGCCGGGATTGTTTATTCCCGATGAGCCCCAATCGGACTTGGAACAGCTTTTGGCCTCTACCCGCATGAACGAGCCGGGGATTGCCATAACCTTGAATCGCAGGGGGCTTAAAGAGCGATTTCGTTTTATCCCGGGGGCGGACTTTAACCCCACGGAACGAACCTTTTTTCTCCATAGGGGTTTTCGCTATCCCTTGCGCCGCTACCGCCTGACCAGCGCCTTTGGTATGCGGGTGAATCCCGTCACCGGAGTGTTACGCAACCACAACGGTCTGGACCTGGCCGCGCCCATGGGCACCGAAGTCTATGCGGCCCAGGACGGGATGGTTACGGAAATTGGGGAAGACCGGATTTATGGGAAATACATCATCATCCGACATGGGAATAACTGGGTCAGCTTGTATGGGCATCTATCCAAGATTGATACGGCCTTGCGAAAACAGGTGGGATCCGGTACGCTTATAGGAAGAGTCGGGTCCACGGGGCAATCCACGGGGCCGCATCTGCATTTCGAGTTACGGCAAAACGGAAAAGCCCAGGACCCGGACAAATACTTATTTCAAGAAGGAAGTCGATAAAGAAACCATGAAATCCCGGCGCCATGTACTGGTCTGGTTATTGTTCCTTGCGTTTCAACTCGAAGCGGAATCCCTGCGAGTTATGATTACCGGGGATATACAGGTTTCCTTACATAATCCTGAGGGAGTATCCATACCCCTCTCCTATGTCAGCTCCGTGGTGATCGCCTTGGATCAGGAGGTTCGGTTTTTTCGTGGGGTCTCCCTGGAGTTGACCGCTCCCCAGACCTTTCTGCCCTATTACGGGAGCCTAGCCATGGTCCTCTACGCGAACTTGGGTACCCGCCCGGGGCCGGGCATTGCCGATATAGAGGCCCGACAAATCAGCTTTGATCTGGTGCCGAATAAGATTCAGAGCGTCTATCATATCCCCTTACGGACCGCCCACGGGCTTCGAACCACGCCCTACACGTCCGTACCCACTGGCATCATCCCTTCCTCGGAATTCCCCATTCTCTTCAGGCTCATGCCGGTTATCAAGGGCCTAAGCGAAGAAGTCGAGTCCATGGAGTTTCAATTGCATGTAAAGCCCATTTTGGCCAATGAGGGGGCCGTGCGGATCGCCTTTCGGTATCCTGAACAGCTTCCGGGGAAACCTTTTATCCTCCTTTTGGATGACGTCCTCATTGAGCGGCCTTTTGAAGAACAACTTTTACGGGAAGGGGAGCATCATCTGGTGATTCTTTCTGAAGCGTATCGGAATGAAAATCGACGTTTTCTCGTAGAACGGGGTAAAATTTTGGATATTACCGTAGAACTCCAGGACCCCACCCCGCTTATTATCTTTGAAGCCCCGGAAAACGCCCGGATTTATTTTGACAATGAACCGGTGGAAGACACCCGGCGGTCTTATCCGGTGGAACCTGGGGGGCATGAAGTCAAATTTCAGATGAGCGACTATTCAATTATCCGGCCTCTGACGGTACAGAAAGGTAAGACCTACAAGGTGGCCCTCATGGTGGACGTGATGGTTTCCGAAAGTGAATAGACTTGAGGAAAAAATGCAGGGGCACGATAAAAAGGCTCAAGAAGGGCCATGGGGTAGCCGATATATAAACTATCAGACATATAGTTCCCCTCCCAAATCACTATATGTCTGGTAAGCCTCAAGGGCAGGCCGGTGCAAACCGGCCCTTTTTATTTCCTCATGGGTAAATCATTCAACTGGCCGTGATGGTATTGAAAGCGATAGGAAAGTCGAAACACACGAACTCGTGATTCGCCGCTGTCTTCCCAAACACACTGACGTCCGCCACAGCGGGTTTACCCCTTAGTCCTCAATACACCGCCAGGGCAGGTGGCAACAGGCACGATCTATCACGAGGGGGGAAAAGCCTTGGTATTTTAAGGTTTGTCTGATGCTGAAGCCATCGGGCGGCGGAGGGGTTTTCGCCACGTACCGGGTCAGCAAGGCCCATTCCGTATCCGGTTCCAGCACCTCGGCCAGGGCTTCCTGGGCCGTATCCCGATCAATGCTCCGGCTACATAGAGCCGCCATGAGCTGCCGAGGACTCTCCACCTTCCGGGACAGACGGGCGCGCAGCCACAACTGGGCATACCGATAATCGCTGATAATGGCCTGCTCTGTTAAATAGGCAACCACCTGCGCTACACATGGGGCAGCATGGCCCCCCTGCCTCAGTTTACGGGATAGGCCCCGGCTGGTCTGTTCCGCCCGGGCGACTAAGCGTAGGGCCTGGCGTTCCGCCCGGAGACAGGAAGCGGCAAAGCGTAGCGCCTCTTCTTCCCGGTCCGATAAAATCTTGTCTACCACGCAGAGTTCTCCAGGATCATACTCCGGGGCTAGGTAGACCCCTTTTAGGGAAAACAAGGAACCCTCTGAAAGTTCGATCCGGTACATCCCCGCCTGGGGAGCCCCTAGAGATATGACCGAAACCACCCGCATGAATCCGTCCCAGAAGGGCGCTCTCGTGAAGCCTAGCGCTTGGAGAATTGGAAGCGCCGACGCGCCCCAGCTTGCCCGTATTTCTTCCGTTCCACCATCCGCGAGTCCCGAGTCAAATACCCCTTGGCCCGTAAA
>JAITJK010000002.1 GCA_031278935.1 Spirochaetaceae bacterium
TTTCTCCCGCTGTCTGTCCATCATTATCGTTTCAATATCCCTAAGGGCGGCTTCTTTCATCTCTCCGGTGATTAAAAAGATACAGCCAATAAGGACCACAATAGACAAAAGCAGAATAACAATAATGATGATGATCCTGGTTCCAATAGAAATAGTACGCAGCATAAGAAATCTCCAGCAAAATATTTTCCGGTATCGCGCTCAGACGGTTTTTTTTAAAGTCCATTCGTACATTTCAATATATTTTTTCGCCGACGCGGCCCAGGAAAAATCAAGTTTCATCCCTCTCGTGCGCATAGCTTCGATTTGTTCCCTGCGGTTGTACCAGGCCCATATAGCCCAACCTATGGTATTGTAAACAGCCTGGGGATTAAGTTCGTCGAACATAAAGCCCGTCCCCGTCCCGGTGTCCTGGTTGAAATTTTCCACCGTATCCGTAAGGCCCCCGGTATTCCTGACTATAGGGATAGTACCGTAACTGAGGGAATACATCTGGTTAAGCCCCGAAGGTTCGTAACGGCTGGGCATAAGGAAAAAATCGCTTCCCGCTTCGATCAGGTGGCTCAGCCTCTCGTCATAGCCTATTTTCGCCTTCAGATTAGGCAACTGCGACGAAAGGCTGCGAAGCTCGTTTTCACACCACGCCTCTCCTGAACCAAGGATGGCAAACTGGAGATCCATATCCCGGCAGAAGGAATAGGCCGATCCGTACGCAGGCCCAAAAAGCTCCCCTACCCCCTTCTGCCCGGTAAGCCGGGAAACAAGACCGATAACCGGCACGTCCGGGTTCCGGGAAAGGCCGTATTCCTTTTGAAGCGCTTCTTTGGCCTTTTTCTTCCCTTTCATGTCGTTTATATCGTACGTTTCGGGAATGAAGGTATCTGTAGCGGGATTCCATATATCAGTGTCAATGCCGTTCAATATGCCGCGGTAATCCGCCGAACGGTAGCGGAGTATGCCGTCAAGGCGAAAACCGTATTCCTGGGTTTTAGATTCCTCAGCGTAATGCGGGGACACCGTATTAAGGCTATCCGCCGAATTGATCCCCGCCTTGAGGAGGTTCATCATATTCCAGTCATCAAAACCTGCGTGGTAAAAAATCTCCCAACTCATGCCGGTATGCTGGTAGTTGTCTTTGCTGTAAATACCCTGGTACCCGAGGTTGTGGATAGTCAGGACCGAAACGGTATTCCCAAAAGGCCCGCTCCGTTCCCTGAATTTTAGAAACACCGGCGCCAGGGCCGCAGGCCAGTCATGCGAATGGAGCACATCGGGATACCAGCCGATTTTCCGGCAAAGCTGGAATACGGCACGGCAGAAAAAGGTAAAGCGCCTGGGGTTGTCCAGGAAGTCCGGTTCCGAAGGGACGCCGTAAATGCCGTCGCGGCCAAAAAACTGTTCATGGTCGATAAAGTAGGCTTCTATGGGGTTTTTAGGCGGCAAACCAGGCAGGGAAGCAGTGTAGACTTTGCACCATTCTTCCCCGCCTCCCATGGGAACCCCCATGGCCCCTTCAAGGGCTTCCAGCCTGGTTCTGTCTATGCAGTAGTACCTGGGGAGGACTATTTTTACCTTGTGGCCCTGCTTCGCCAATGCTGTTGAAAGAGAAGAAACCATATCGGCGAGCCCCCCGGTTTTTGCAAACGGAACTGCTTCGCTGGAAACCATGAGAATTTTCATTCTCAGAACGTCTCTACCATAGACAGGCCGTTCTGTTTTATAACCTCAAGCCCCCGGCGGTGATCCTCAAGTTTGAAGATAACCACCGCCTTTCCGGCCTTGCCCTCCAGGGAAGCGTAGAGGTATTCGATGTTTACCCTGATGTTCTGGAAAAGCTCCATCACCTTCGCAAGGCTGCCGGGAGAGTCGTCTATCTCTACAGCAGCCACATCGGAAAGCCTCGTGGTAAAACCAGCGCTGTTCAGGGCTTTTACCGCGCCTTCGTAATCATTGACAATAAGCCTCAAGATGCCGAAATCCGCAGTGTCCGCGATGGAGATAGCCCGGATATTGATCTGCCCCTGGGCCAGCGTTTTGGTAACTTCCCCAAGGCGTCCGGTAGTATTCTCCAGGAATACCGATATCTGCTTGATACCCATAATTACTGCTCCTTTGCACTCTATTCAATTTTGGATTCTCTGAAAAAGAAAATCAACCATAACCCGCCTAAATTTTACGATTATCTATTACCCGTTTTCTCTTGCCCATGGATCGCTCTATGGTTTTAGGCTCCACGAGTTTTACCTTGACGCCGATCTGGAGTTTGCTTGCCATAACCGACTCTATCTTGGCCCTCAGGGCTTCAAGACCCCTGGTTTCATCGGTAAAGAATTCCTTCTTGACCTCGACCTGGAGTTCCACCTCGTCCAGCCGGTTTTCTCCCCTGTTGACCACAATGAGGTACTGGGGCTCGGTGCCTTCAATTTCGATGAGCGCCTGTTCTATCTGGCTGGGGAAGACATTGACCCCCCGGATGATGAGCATGTCGTCGGTGCGGCCAAAGATGCGGTGCATCCTGACCATAGTCCGGCCGCAGGTACAGGGCTCCCGTATAAGGTAGGTTATGTCCCTGGTCCGGTAACGGAGCAGCGGAGTCCCCTCTTTGGTGAGGGTAGTAAGAACCAGTTCGCCTTTTTCGCCGTCGCCCAGGGTTTGTCCGGTTTGGGGATCGATAATCTCAGGGTAAAAGAGGTCTTCATTGACGTGAAGGCCCTTCTGGGCTTCGCATTCAAAGGCAACACCGGGACCGATTATCTCGGTAAGGCCGTAAATATCGTAGGCTTTCATACCGTACCGGGACTCGATTTCTTTCCGCATGTTTTCGCTCCAGGGCTCGGCTCCAAAACAGCCCTTGCAGACAGGGAGCTTACGGAGGTCTATACCGGCCTCAGCGGCTTCTTCGGCCATATAGAGGGCGTAG
>JAITJK010000003.1 GCA_031278935.1 Spirochaetaceae bacterium
TTTGTGATAGACAAGACTAGCATATAGAATGTATAAAAAACTATCAAGACCCCAACCATCATGGCTAAAAAGGGGTGTATTGCCGTTCTTATAGGCTATTAGAATAAGGAATTAGGAAAAAAAGGAGGAGATTAGGGAGGAAATACGGAAAGGGGCCGACGTTCCCGGGCGCGAGCCCCTCCCTTGAGCTTATTAGGGGAGCTTATTCCTGCTTTGGGCGAATATAATGCACCACCCCTTCCCTACGGAGAGGCGCGGTGGGGGAGGGTGTTTTTTTGTACCCCAGGGCGATACTGCTAAAGGGTGCATACCCTGCGGGTAATCCAAGTCCCGCGATAATTTTTTTGCCCGTCTCGCTTTGGGTGATAACCGACGCGGCGCTGATCCAGCAGGAACCAATAGCAAGGGCTTCTGCAGCCAGCATGATATTCTGGGCCGCCACCGCACAGTCAAACTGCGGCGCGATAGATTGTATCTCACCAGAAATAATAATCACCGTAGGAGCGTGAAAAAACGAGTGAAACGATTCATTCTCCCCCAAGTTCCGGTGATGCCGACACTGAGGAAAGGCTTTGTCGCACTTGCCTGCACGGTGTGAATACCCACCGGCAGCGCCAGGGGTAGAAGAAGTATTTGGGCCGTACCTAGATGGCAGACCTCCTTGCCTATGGTCATCTCTTTTGATCCCTGGGCGACCAGCAACACCGCCGACGGGCTAAAGGTTTTAACACAAACCCTACCGCCTTTTGAAAATCTTCCAAACCGGCAAGGCAAGACCTGGTTTTCAAAATCACCGTCATAAGGCGTATGGGTGCGAATATGTTCGGCCAAACGCCCTTCCCTTGACCGGTAAACATACCCGGTATGCCGGAAGTTCCGGGTTGGTGCGCGTCAACTGTTCCCCGTCCGGGCGTAAGCAATAACAAAGATTTATGGTCAAAACCCGCCCTTAGGTCATCCCTGATGAGGGTGCAGAGGACGCATAGACAATCTCTTGATCTATACCCCTAGGTTACCGTAAAAAGTGCCGGGTCGCCATGTCCGGTTTCAAGGTCGCTCGCGTCATTGCCAGGAGCGAAGGGCAAAGTAATCCATGGGAACTCACCCCTCTGGTTATAGTCCTGGCGATGCATGGCTTGACTTTTTGAGAGATCCTAAAGTATATTATAATCCTTCGGGCCTTTAGCTCAGTTGGTTAGAGCTGCGGACTCATAATCCGTAGGTCCCTGGTTCAAGTCCAGGAAGGCCCAAAAAGAAGCCCCCCGTCCTGGGGGGTTTCTTTTTGGTGGGGTGGGGGGGCTAAGGGCTCACCTTGGCCCGTAACGTCCCTATCTGTCGGCGTACGGCTTCAGGAGCGGGGCCACCGAGGCCTTTTCGCGCTGCTACACAGGCCGCAGGGGTAAGGGCCTTAAAAATATCTTCTTCAAAAAGCGGCGAGCGCTCTTTCAGTTCTTCCAAGGTCCGCTCGCTTATACTCCCCTGGCCCTGAGCAAGGCAATCCCGTACAATCAACGCTGCGGTCTCATGGGCGGTGCGGAAAGGAAGACCCTTCTGCACCAGGTATTCCGCCGCGTCAGTGGCTTCCAAAAAACCGCCCACGAGAGCCCCAGCCATGCGCTCTTGATTAAAGACCGCAGTACACATCATCCCCCGGAATATACCCAGGCACCAGCGGACCGTATCGAGACTGTCAAACAGGGCCTCCTTGTCTTCTTGCAGGTCCTTGTTATAGGCGTAAGGGATTCCTTTCATCATGGTAAGCAGGCATACCAGGTTTCCCGTGGTCCGTCCGGCCTTACCTCGGATGAGTTCCGCAAAGTCTGGGTTCTTTTTCTGGGGCATAATCGAGGAGCCCGTGCTCCAAGCATCGGCGAGGCTGATAAACTTAAATTCCTCGCTGGCCCAGAGGACCAGATCCTCACAAAACCGGGAAAGATGGGTCATGGTGATAGCCGCCGCCCCGGCAAGCTCCAACGCAAAGTCCCGGTCCGCCACGGAATCCATAGCATTCAGGGTCGGCGCGGAAAAACGCAGGGCCCGGGCGGTGGCCTCCCGGTCTAAAGGCAGCCCCGAACCGGCCAAGGCCCCGGCGCCTAGGGGACACTCGTCCAACCGCTCTAGGGCATCGGTAAAACGCCCCAAATCCCGCTCTAAGCCCGTACACCACGCCGTTAAGTGATAGCCCAGGGTAACCGGCTGGGCCCGCTGTAGGTGCGTATAACCGGGCATAAGGGTCTCGACATGGGTTTCCGCCTGATCTAACAGCGAGAGTATGGTCTCCTTGAGTACCCCGCAGATTTTAGGAATCTCCTCTTTCAGATAAAGTCGCAGATCCGTCGCCACCTGGTCGTTCCGACTGCGGCCTGCGTGAACCATCCGACCCGTATCCCCCAGGCGCTGGGTTAGAAGACCCTCAATAAAGGAATGGACGTCCTCGGCCCCTGGATCAATAGGCAGAGTACCCGCTTCCAACTCCAAGGCGATCCGGGCGAGTTCCGCATCCAAGGCCGCAACATGATCTCCTGAAAGGATGCCCTGGTTCCCCAGCATGAGCACATGGGCGCGGCTACCTTGAATATCCTGTAAAGCGAGCCGCTTATCTACCATAATGGAAGATTGGAACTCAAAGGCCGGGGCTTCGGGTTTTTCCACCAGCCGGCCTGCCCACAACACGGACGCGCCCGGCAAAGGGGTATGCTCGTCCATTGGTTTACTCACCCCGCAGTCCCGGCGGATTTGGGATCCCTTTGCACCGGCGGATTCCCGCGTTGCGGGAGTTCTCCCTGGGTAGGGGCCTGTTCCATAAGAGAACGGACCAAAACCGGCAGCCCGTAAAGCCGGATGAACCCTCGGGCGTCAGCGTGGTTGTACAGTTCCCCGGTGGTAAAACTGGCAATGATCGGATTGTAGAGGGAATACGGGGAACGCACCCCTGCGGGGGAAATGGAACCCTTGTACAGCTTCAGCCGTACCGTACCGGTAACGGTTTTCTGGGTGGTATCCACAAAGGCGCTTAAAGCTTCCCTCAAAGGGGTATACCAGAGGCCGCCATAGATCAATTCTCCCAGCTTAAGCCCCACCTGCTGTTTGAAAGCATAGGTCTGGCGGTCCAGGCAGATATGCTCCAGTTCCTGGTGGGCGTAGTAGAGAATACTACCTCCCGGGGTCTCGTATACGCCTCGGCTCTTCATACCCACCACCCGGTTTTCTACCAGATCCGCCAGGCCCACGCCATGAGCGCCGCCCAGCTTATTGAGGGTCTGAATCAGCTCCACCGGGGGAGTTTTTTTACCGTTCAAGCCCACAGGGATACCCTGCTCAAAAGCTATTTCCACGTAAACCGCCTGATCCGGCGCTTTTTCAGGGGGTACGGTCATCTTGAGCATCCGCTCTAGGGAAGGTTCCGTAGCCGGGTCTTCCAGTTCCAGGCCCTCGTGGGAAATATGCCAGAGGTTATCATCCCGGCTATAGGCGTCCTGTTTTTTCATGGGTACCGGGATATGGCGTTTTTCCAGGTACTCGATCTCTTCTTCTCGGCTCCGCAATTCCCAAGTCCGCCAGGGGGCAATAATCTCCAAATCCGGGGCAAAGGCCATGATCCCCAGGTCAAAGCGGACCTGGTCGTTGCCTTTGCCCGTAGCGCCGTGGGAAATGGCCACCGCCCCTTCTTTCCGGGCATACTCGACGAGGACCTTGGCAATCAGGGGCCGGGCCGTAGAGGTGCCTAAGAGGTACTTATCTTCATAACACGCGTGGGCTTTAAGGGCGGGCCATACATAGTTTTCCACATATTCCTGTTTTACATCCGCCACAAAGCAAGAAAGGGCCCCGGTATCCAGGGCCTGCTTGGTAATCCGGTCCCAGTCCGCTTCCTGGCCCACATCTACGCAGACCGCTACAATATCACAATCGTAGTTTTCCTTGAGCCAAGGAATGATCACGGTAGTATCTAAACCGCCTGAATAGGCGAGGACGATTTTCTTTTTCGGCATTTTTTATGCTGACTCCATATTGAAGGTGTTTGAAACCCCAGGGTTTCAGGTGGTTCTTATGGTAGCATAAAACCCTGGGATGTTCTATTAGGCCGCACCAGGGCCACCCAACCAGTGAAGGAACGCCGTAGAGCGCACGTTTTTTTAACATGACTTCAATAAGGTCTGGGGTCTGACCCCAGTTTAGGACCCTATATGCTCGAAATAGGCGTCATAGGCGGCCTTGGCGTCGTAGGCGGCTTGTTCCGCCTCCTCAAGTCGGCTCTGTAGCTGGTCAATGGCCGCATCTTGAGCCAGCAGCCGATTAAGGTATTCCTGTCCCGGGGGAGTCTGATTTCCCACAGCCTCGAGGTTGCGCCGAATCCGGTCCTGTTCGGCTATCAGCCGATCCCGCTGAGTGTTGAGCAGACCCAGCGCCTGCTCCGCAGCCTCTGCGGCGCGTTTCAACTGAATCCCCTGCTGTAAGGCGGAACGCACATCCTCAGGAATGGCGTCGTTTTGGCTATACCCTATCAATGCAGGAAGACTCTGGTCCGTTAAGGCAATCTCTTCCACCAATACCTGCTCTTCCTGTATGGTCTGTGCCGTTTCTTGGGCTGCGGGGAGGAGCAACGCAAAACGGTACAAGGTATCTGTACGGGTGTCAAAGGAGGCCGGTTCGGTAAGGACCGTGTTCCCGGTAATAGGGTGTTCCAGAATAAGCTCTCTGGCCATGGGCGAGGCGTTTTTCCAGGTGTAATGGGTTTCGTGGAGCAGCTTCCGGCTCATCTGCATAATCCCCTGATGCACCGTAACCGTGCTGATGCTTTGGGAAGAGCGCCGGCTCACATAGCCCGTAACGCCAAGCTCGTCCCCATAGGCGATAAGCTGCCGTTCCTGTTCCGGGAAAAAGGCGAATAAGCCGTCTCCCCCGTAGAGGCCACCGTCATAGACCGTAACCGGGCCCGGAGGCAGCGGCATCCCGGTGGTATTGGTGAGCTCCAGCCCCAGGGCGGGATGGGCCGCGCCTCCTCCAAGGGCTTTGGCCCCAGAGAAGATCAGGGTCTTACGGGCCTCCACCGAAGTATCCACCAAGGGCAGCATGGCGCTTTGCTGCCGGGCCAGGCTCACCGGCTGGGGCAAGGTAAAGGCAAACTGTTCCCCCCGGACCTCCCCGGAGGGTGTTTCCAAGGTGCTTCTTGCCAGGTTTCGGTTGAGGGCAGGCCCCTGGGCTGCTTCCCGCACCCGTTCCTTGCGTAGAGCCTGAGGGCTCGCCTGGGCGACCTCCGATTGAGGGACTTCTTCGGCGTATCCGGCTCCCGACCAGCCTGAGTCATAGGTCTGAGCCGGAGCAATGCCGGGGATGCTCAAAGGCAGGACCGGACGAGGAAGATGGTAGGGGGCATAGAGGTTTTGGATGAATGAAACCGGCCGCCCGCTTACCAGGGAAAGCCCTAACCCCTTCCAGTCTGTGTCGCCCACATTATCCACAATGGCCCAGCCCTGGAGGAGAGACGTATCCGCCGAGAGGTCCAGCCGGTAGGATGCCTTCCATACGGACGCGGGAATCACATAGCTCAAGGAAACCTCCCGACTCCCTTCCCCGGGCAGTTGGATTTGGATGTTTCGGGTATCCCGGTTCCGGGAGTCCCGGATAAGGTCCAGAGCCTGGGTAAGGTCGGCGTTTATCTTGGGGTCAGAGAAGGCAAAATTGCGTACTTCCTTAAGAGGGATCGCCTGAATCCCCTGATCCGTATAGAGGGCGAGATAAGGATCTTCCACGCTGCCCTGGGTCTCCCCTACCCGGTATTCCACACCGAGGATCCGCCCTTGTATCGAAAGGGGAGCATAGACCTGGATGTCCGTCCCCTTCAGACTGTCCAGGATGGCGGGGATACCGGCATACCGGGAAAGGTCGATCCGCAGGCCTTTCAATGTCCGAGGCAGGGTTTGTTCCGAAGGATATACCACCTGAGGGCTGGAAGCCGGATCTTCAATGAAAAGGGATTTCAAGGCATCGTTCATTTCCTCGGCCTTGAAGGGGAGGCTAATCATCACAGCGCCGGAAACCTGCCCCTGGTGTTCAAAGAAGCCGAGGCCAGAAGAGAAGAGGGTAAGCCGCTTCAGGGGCAGAGTTTCCGGGGCCAGGGGCGATTCACGCTGTTCCTCAGGGGGCGTATCCGGTTCCGTCTGGTCATAAGCCGCCTGGGGGGCGAGGCTTGGGCTGCTCACCAGGAGTCCTAAAAACATCCACCAGAGGCGGGTAAATCGTCTTAATTGATACACGGCATATTCCTTTACACAAAAGTACGGTCATTATATCCTAAATCATCATGAGTTCCACCTACCGCCATCTGCCCAGCTAGGCAAAGGGGGTCAGACCCCTTCCAGCGCCGGTGGCCAAATCCGGGGGCTCGGATGCGGCGGGCTTACCCGTACATCTTCCCCAGAAGGCTCTACCACATAAAATCCTCGCTCTAGGGCGTACTTCCGTTCCCCAGGCCCTACTACCGTCGCCGCTAGTGCGCCAAACAGATCCCGCCCATCGCCATGCTGGTCCGCATACCTGCGTAGCGTTTCCATACGCCTAAGGTGCCCATCCACGTCCGCCTTGTGTAGTCTCGCCTTAACCTCAACCGCCATAGTCTGAGTACGGTTTTCAAGAAAAGCATCTACCTCGGCCAAGAGATGGTCTTGTGGGTCCTTTATTTTCCGGTTACGGTTTATTACGGTGAAATGGAAACCGAAGAGCTTAAGTTTTTCTGGGAGACCGGGGATGAGGGTGTGTTCGGCTTCATCGCCGAACTTGTTACCCAGGTCGCCGACGATTCGCGAAGTTTCTTTGACGGTTTCCTTGAGGTCCTGTATGGCTTTTTCAGTTTCAGCGTGGACTTTTTGGGTTTCTTTTATGGCAGCCTGAATTTCTGCATTGTTTTTTTGCAACTCTGCATTGTTTTTTTGTAGTTCTATAAAGCCGGCCCATACATCGTCTAGGCTTACTTTTTTTGCTGGTTTCCGGGCATAGCCCCGGGGGCTTTTGCTTGATAGGGTTCTTGCGGTAGACATAAGGCGTTCCTCCTTCACAATGGTCTAGTAGTTCACCGGGAACACTATACACCACCTGCCGCCATCTGCCCAGCTAAGTAAAAGGGGTCAAACCTTGGCGGTGGACGACCCCCAGCGAGGCTGTGGCCCTTCCGCTTAGGTAGTATACCTACAACGTGAGGACGCCCGTGAGATGGAGGAACCAAGTGTGTACCCGTACCCCTAACCACACGGCACCCTAATACGCCTTCATGGCAGGTGGTTCCCTGGGAAAACCCCTTGTAGTATGCTGGACTTATTATGCCTAGAGAACTACCTATATCACCAGACCCGGAAAACCTCCAGGGCTTGGAAATCCATGACGCCAAGGATGTGCTGATCCAGTATCTCACTAGCTTAAAACTAACGGAAAAACAATACGCCGAACTGGGGGAGCTACTGGTAAAATGGACCGCCCGAATAGACCTGGCCCGATCCAAAGGTGCGGCAGCCTTGGCCGCAGAAGCGGAACAAGAAGCAGAACGGATAAGGCGCAAGTATCAGGCCCTGGAAGCGGAAATCGCCGACCTTAAAGCCCACATTGCCCGCCTGCGCGCCGAGCTCCCCGGCCTAGCCGCCCGGGAGCGCACCGTCGATCCGGATCTGCTAGAGCAAGAGCTTCTTATAGCGGCGGGGCGAATGCCCGGGGAAGACCCTCAGGCGGATCGAGCCCTCAAGACCATGGAACAGGATACCACGGCAGAGGCCGCCCTCAAGGCATTGAAAGCAAAGATGAACCAGCCCTAACCGTTTGCCGATCCCTCCGTTGGCCCACTGCCACCGTACTCTGGCCTGTCTCCCTAAGCACATAACACGCTAATACGCCTCCACGGTAGGTGGTCATGACAGATGGCCTGGGTAAGTGGTTGACTATTTGGGGGCTTGGGTCAAAAATGAGCTATACGTAAAGAAAAGAAGGTGTCTATGAAAGAATATGATTGCTGGTTCCAAAAACAAACCCAGGCCCCGTGCCTTAGCGTACCGTCCCTGAAGCGGTTTTTTAGTGCCGGCGCCGGTATGGTGTATGATCACGCGATTGCGGAATACCGTTTCCTGCTCAAAAAATGTTGGGATATCCCGACAGAGGCCGTACCGGATCTCCGGTCTGCGGGAACCGTGCTGGGACTCGTGGCGGACCTAAACCCGCTCCTCCCAGGGAAAGAAACCCTGCCGGCAAAGATCCCGGCGGAAGGGTTTTATATCCGTATCGGCCATGAGCAATCGATCATTATCGCTGCGGACGAGGCGGGCCTGCTCTACGGCGTATACCGCTTCCTTGCCCTCCTTATGCAGGGCGCCCTAAAGCCGGGAGACGAAATCCAGGAGGCCCCTACCGCCCGGCTGCGTATGCTCAACCATTGGGACAACTTGGACGGCAGTATAGAACGAGGTTACGCAGGACGGTCCCTCTTTTATCAGGATAACCACCTTCAATACGATAAGGAACGCATGGTAGCCTATGCCCGGCTGGCCGCATCAGTGGGGATTAACCGGATATCCATCAATAACGTAAATGTCCGGTCCGCAGCCAAGCTCCTCATTACCGAAGCCTATTTGCCGGCGGTGGCGGAGTTGGCCGCAGTGTTCCGGCCCTTCGGGATCCGCCTGTTGCCGGCCCTGAACTTCGCCGCCCCCAAGAGCATCGGCGGCCTTAGCACCGCAGACCCCCTGGATCCGGCGGTGGCCGCCTGGTGGAAGGAGCAGATAAGCCTGGTATACCGGTATATCCCAGACTTGGCGGGGTTCATCGTCAAGGCGGATTCCGAAGGGGAGAGCGGCCCCTTCCAGTACGGGCGGACCCATGCGGAGGGCGCCAATATGCTGGCTGCGGCCCTGAAGCCCCACGGCGGCGAGCTTATTTGGCGTTGTTTCGTGTACAACTGCCAGCAAGACTGGCGGGACCATTCGATGGACCGGGCCCGGGCGGCTTATGATAACTTTATCGCCCTGGACGGACAGTTCGCGGACAACGTGCTTTTACAGATCAAGTACGGCCCCCTGGACTTCCAGGTGCTTGAACCGGTGATGCCCCTGTTCGGCGCGCTGAAGAATACCCGGTATGTGATGGAGCTACAAATCACCCAGGAATACACGGGTCACCAGATAGATCTGTGCTTCCTGCCCTGGCTTTGGGAACGCATCATGGCCTTCGACACCGCTTATGGCCCCCAGAGCCGCATCAGAGACCTGGCCGGAAAAAGCCTTGAGGGATTTGCGGCGGTAGCCAATACTGGACGGGATACCAACTGGACCGGTCATACCCTGGCGCAGGCCAACCTCTACGGCTTTGGCCGTATGGCGTGGAATCCGGCCTTAGAGTCCGAAGCAATCGCCCGGGAATGGAGCGCCCTCACCTTTGGGCCGGGCCATACCGCCGAGACCATCGCGGGGATACTCCTAGCGTCCTACCCGGCTTATGAGAACTACAACGCCCCCTTCGGTATTTGTTTCATGGTAACTCCGGGAATCCATTACGGCCCGAATATCGAGGGCTACGAGTTTTCCAAGTGGGGCACCTATCACCGGGCGGACCGAAAGGCCATCGGCGTGGACCGCACATCCCAGGGTACCGGCTACACGGGCCTCTATGCCCCGGAAAACGCCCGGCGTTTTGAGGACCCGGCGCAGTGTCCTGAAAAGCTGCTGTTGTTTTTTCACCGGCTGAACTACGACTACCGGATGAAAAACGGCGAGACCCTGTTGCAGAACATCTACGACACTCATTTCGTCGGGTATGACCAGGTAGCGGTCATGGTGGAAACCTGGAAAAGCCTTGAAAACGACCTGGACGGCGAAGTCTACGATTCGGTCCTTTCCCGGTTTGAGCGGCAGTTGGAGAACGCCCGGGAATGGCGGGATCAGATAAACACCTATTTTTACCGTAAAACCGGCATAGCCGATGCACGGGGCCGAAGGATTTACGACTAAGCCCCGGAAACCGGGCGGGGGTAGCCCCCAATACGCCGCCACGGCAGGGGCCCCCGCGCTTGTTATGGGAATGTTCAATCCTTGCTGGAATATCCGAGATGGTCTATACTACAAATATTCAATATTAAGGAGAAATTTATGAAGTTTGTTCGTATTTGCACCCTTGCCGCAGTCTGTTTGGCTTTAGGCGCGTGCACCAGCAACAAATCCACCAAAGAGATTAGCACCCATAGTACGGTCCACGTTACCGTAGCTAATCCTAATGGCGGTCCCACCTTGGGCTACGCCAAAAACAGCGGGCTGAAAGTGTTGAAAGTGAAAGAGGGAACAGATACCTATTCCTTTAAAGACATGAATGGTAATGGCAAACTTGATGTCTGGGAAGATTGGCGGAAACCCGTCGATGAACGGGCGCAAGCCCTGTCCAAAGAGCTGACCATTGATGAAATTGCCGGGTTAATGCTCTTTAGCTCCCACGAACAGAACCCGGAAGCCGGTTTAACCGAGGCTCAAAAGAAATACCTTAAGGAAGACAACTTAAGAAATGTGCTGAACGCCGGAAGCAACGACGTCGAAGCCCTGGTAAGCTGGAACAATGCTATGCAGGCCTATGTAGAAGGCTTCATCAAAGAGGGGCATAAGGTCATTCCCGTAAACTTCAGTTCCGATCCCCGAAGCACCGCTGGATCCGACGCCCAGTACAACGCGGAGGGCGAAGATATTTCCCGGTGGCCCTCGAATTTAGGCATCGCCGCAACCTTCGACCCGGAAATTATGCGGACCTTCGCCCGTATTGCCGCAGAAGAATACCGGGGAATGGGTATTGCTACCGCCCTGGGACCCCAAATCGAGCTCGCAACGGATCCTCGTTGGCTCAGATTCGACGGCACCTTTGGTGAAAATACCCGGCTCGCCGTCGATATGGCTGAAGCCTACGTTGACGGCTCCCAATCCACCTACATCAATGGAGAAGATACCGGCTGGGGAGTCCGGTCGATTAACGCTATGATCAAACACTTCCCTGGAGACGGTATGGGCGAAAGTGGCCGGGAATCCCACCTTGAAGGGGGCAAATACGCCGTGTATCCCGGTGATAATTTCCAAGAACACCTTAAACCCTTTATCGACGGAGGGCTCAACCTGAAAGGCAAAACCAAACAAGCCGCTTCGGCGATGCTTTCTTATTCCGTAGCCATCGGCGCGGATGGAAATCCCCTCTTCGGTCTGAACCGAGGTTCCGCGTATGATCAAAGCAAAATCGATATGCTGCGGAAAGACCACCAATACGAGGGCGTTCTGTGTACCGACTGGGGCGTTACCGTAGCCATGAGCGATCCCGCTAAACCTTCTTTTGGTATGGCTTGGGGTGCGGAAAACCTCTCCGTAGAAGAACGGCATTACGCCATCTTGCTGGCCGGAATGGATATGTTCGGCGGCAACAACGATAAAAAACCGATCCTTGCGGCTTACGATATGTGGGTAAGGGATTTCGGTGAAGCCTCTGCAAAAGAGCGATTCCAGCTTTCCGGCAAACGGCTGCTTACGCTGCTTTTTAACGTAGGGCTGTTTGAAAATCCTTATCTGGACCTCGATGAATCCAAAGCCTCGGTGGGCAGCCAAGATAAACGAGATGCCGGTTATCAGGCGCAGCTTGCTTCTATTGTAATGCTCAAGAATAAAAACAACGTCATTCGTACCGGCCTTTTGGAGAGCTACAAAGATGCCGTGGCCTACATTCCTTCTTCGATTCATCACAATTTTCCGTCCATCTGGGCTCCCGCGGCTGATACTGCGGATCCTACCATGAATATCGAGACCGCCAAAAGATATTTCAAAGAGGTTCTCTCCGATACGCCGGTCAAGGATGCCGAGGGAAACGTAACCGGCTTTACTGCCCCGGACCTTTCCACGGTGGATGTTATCATCATCGGGATGCAGAGTCCCGACTCAGGTGGCGTGTTCAGTAACGCGGGTTTCGATAAAGACGATAGAACCTTCTATCCCCTTTCGTTGCAGTACCGTCCCTACACGGCTACCAGCACCGCCGTGCGCCAGACCTCCATCAGCGGGGATATTCTGGAGGACGCAAAAGAAAACCGCTCCTATTATAATAAAACCTCTCGGATTTCTAACGAATACGATCTCGATGCGTTCCTGAAGGCAAAAGAAGCCGCCGCAGCCATCGAAGCCAATACGGGGAAACATATTCCCGTGCTGGTAGCCCTCAAAGCGAAAAATCCGGTCATGGTCGGTGAGTTTGAACCCCAGGCTGACGCTATCGTTACCGGTTTTTCCGTAGACGACGCCGCATATTTCGATATTCTTCTGGGAAAAACGGAACCGAAGGGTTTGCTGCCTATGCAGTTCCCCAAAGATATGATCACGGTGGAAGCTAATAAAGAAGACCTAGGTCAGGATATGACCCCGTATACCGATGAAATGGGTAACCTCTATGATTTTGGCTACGGCTTGAACTATAGCGGCGTTATTTCCGACACCCGCACGGCCAAATACCAATAGCGCACCACTCTAACGAGGCTGCCGGGAAAGGTTGCTAGTGCGATCCCGGTAGTCTCAACCGGATGGTATGCCCCGGCAGTTCCCTTTTTTCGCCGCCAGTGAAGCAAAACCCCGGAGCGATCCTTATAATACGTATGGGTGAAATAGTACCGGTTCCCCCGATCCTCTATGGAGCTGCAGGAACCGCTCTGGGGTATTACAGTTTCCGGTTTCTGGCGCGGCAGGAGGCCCTATCGGGCGTCCTGGCCCTCATGGTCGCCCTGGTGAGCGTCCTGCATGTCCTCGCCTGCCATCCCTGGGCGACTGGTTTATCGGTGAAGGTCCAGCGCCAGATGCGCCGGTTCCGAATATACGCCCTGGTCCTGGCATTAGGGGTCGCCCTGGGCCTTAGTGTGGGAAGCCAGATATCGGCTCTCTGGTTCGGCATCCCGGAAGACCAGGTCCGGGGTCTCTATGGGTCCTTGACCGAAGACCCTCGGGCTTTTCCGGATTACCGAGGCATGGCTTCCCTATCCGTGTACCAGGTTGAAGGTCCCGGGGGCCTCAAAGCCTCGGCCAGAGGCAGCGTGCAGGTATTTTTTCCCGCCGACTCGTTCCCCCGCATACAGGCCTTTGGCCGTGGGAGCGTGGTGTATCTCCCAGGGACGCTGATTACCCCGCCCCAAGCAACCGGGAACACGCCGCCTAAGCGCTTCCGCGCCCAAGCACTGCACCTCTTAAAACCCGCTTCAGCCCTGGAACAAAGGCGGACCCGAGGACGGATGCGCCTGAGAGAACGGTTGGAGGACGCGCCCTGGGCCGGCCTTGCTGAAGCGTTGCTCTTGGGGGTCAAGGATAACTTGGATACTGAGGTGGCAGTAGCCTTTCGCTCCGCTGGGTGTTCCCACATCTTGGCCCTCTCAGGGATGCATCTCGCCCTACTGACCACGGTGCTCACGTTCCTCCTCACCCGAGTTCTGGGCCTCAAAGCCGCAGCCGTGGGCGGGGGCCTTGGTATCATCGCCTATGTCTACATGGCGGGGAACTTCCCCTCCCTTACCCGGGCGGCGATCATGTATCTCCTGGGAAGCCTCTGCGCCCTAGGGCCCTTCCCCAAATCCGGGGTACGGGTAAGGCAGCGGGCCGTGCTGGGCATGGCCTTCATCATCCAACTCATCGGTTCCCCCCAAGCCGGACAAAGTCTCTCCTTCATCCTCTCCTACCTCGCCTTAGGGGGGCTTCTCTTCATCGCCCCGGCTATCCATGACCTCTTTCGGGGCCGCCTCCCGGAAATCCTGGCCCAGCCTCTTGCCGCATCCATTGGGGCCTTCATCGCCACGGCCCCGGTAAGTGCCTGGGTCTTCGGCGTCCTGCGTCCTGTGGGGATCCTTGCGGGACTCCTGATCGTGCCCCTGGTCACAGCGTTCATGCTCATCGCCTTGGCTGCCTGGATCCTACCGGGAACCGCTCTTGGGCTAATCCTCACCATCCTGTATGATATACTCACCGGGATAGCTGCTGGGAGTGCCCGGATTCCCGGAATCTCCGGAGCAGCGCCCTGGGTCGTAATGACCCTATCCCTGGGAAGTGCAGGAGTCCTCATGGCCGTGAGCCATAGACAGACCCTGAGGAGGAGCATTCTTGTCCCTTTTGACTGACGCCGTGCGGATCTCGTCGGCAGATCCTCCCCTAAACTACGATTCCCCCGCAGCTTTGCGGGCCTTTCTTGAAGCCCAGGGCTTAGGTATGCGTAAGCGCCTAGGCCAGCATTTTCTGATTAATCCCCGTGCCCGGGGGCACTTGCTGGATGCTCTGGACTTGAGTCCAGGCGAGGGAGTGTGGGAGATAGGCCCAGGACTGGGGGCCATGACCTTCGGCCTTTTAGAACAAGGGCTCCGGGTCCGGGCCTTTGAGCTGGATAGTGGGTTTTGCCAGGTATTAACGCAGCTTTTCGGGGATAATCCCCGGTTCTGCCTTGTCCCAGGGGACGTTCTTAAAACCTGGCCCCAGGCTGGGGACGAGCGCTATCTTTTGGGGAACCTTCCGTATACCATTGGGTCCCGACTGGTAGGAGCCTTGATCGAGGGGCGGCGTTTTTTTACCCGTATGGTGGTGCTACTCCAGCGAGAACTGGTCCAGCGGATGATCGCCCGGCCCGGTAGTAAGGACTATTCCTCCTTTTCCGTGCTGTGCCAGTCTTTTTACACTATGAGCCCCCTGTCGGTCCTGAAAGGGCCATCCTTTTATCCTGCACCCCACGTGGATTCCCAGGGCCTGCGCTTGGAACTTCGGGCCGATGTCCGGCCCGATAGCTACAGCCCACTCTTTCAGCCGCTGGTACGGCGACTCTTTGCATCCCGGCGCAAGACCATTAACCATAACTTATACGATTACGTGGTTTCCACTATACTGAAGACCGGGGGACTTGAGGCCCAGGAGTTTACCCGGAAGGCTCTTGAGCGCTGCGGTATACCAGAAAATACCCGGGCCGAGGCATTGGATGGGGAAACCTTTGCCGCCCTAGCCGCCCTCTTGGAGGGCATGAAGCTGCATATCTAAGGAGAAACGGTGAGTATGGCCATCATGGACGCCCTTGCGCGTATACGGGAACGGATACAAGCAGCCTGTATCCGTTCAGGACGAGAAATCGAAACGGTAAAGCTTATGGGGGTATCGAAGTTTCAGACCCTTGAGCGCATAGAAGCGGCCTTTGATGCAGGAATCCGGCTCTTTGGGGAAAGCCGGGTCCAGGAAGCGGCGCAAAAATTCATCCCTTTTAAGGGACAACACCCGGAAGCGGAAGTGCACCTCATCGGCTCCCTACAGCGAAATAAGGCCAAGGCCGCAGCCGCCCTGTTTGAGACCATCCAGTCTGTAGACCGGGAGGCCCTGATCCGGGAACTGGGGGCCTTGACTGCGGGGCGGGAGCGGTCCTTAGGAATTCTCCTTGAGCTGCATACCGGGGAGGAGACGAAGCGCGGGTTTTCTGATGAAAGGGCCCTCTGCCAAGCGGCGGAACAAGTCCTCGCCTATCCGGGCCTGGTTCTCCGAGGACTTATGACCATGGCGCCCTATACAGATGACCGTGCGGTGATTCGCAGGTCCTTCCGTGCCCTGGTTTCCGCCCAAGGCGCCCTGGTTTCCCGATTCCCGGAGAGCGACTGGTCCTGCCTTTCCATGGGTATGTCCCATGATTTTGAAATCGCCATTGAAGAAGGGTCCACCTTGCTGCGAATCGGCACGGCCCTCTTCGGGGAACGGACCCTATGAAGGACCGCCTGGCCCTAGTTCTGGGCTTGTGCGCTGGGTTGCTCCTTCCCACCCATGCCCAAACTACCGCTACTTCTGGGCAGACCAACACGGCCACTTCAGAATCCGTTTCCGCCACCACGGCTACTGCGGCCTTTGATACCACGGGTTTCCCTCAATGGGCGAAGGATCTCCGCCGGGGGGAGATTATCGCCTTTGGGTCCTTTCCGTTCAGTATGTTTTTCTCCCTCACCCTCATAGATACCTACCGTATGGCCACCCATGATTGGGACACCCAGTACGCGCCCTGGCCCTTTAAGGGAGCGGGAGCTGTGGATCGGACCGAGGATGAGCAAATGCTCACCATTACTATGGCCGTCACGACTTCCCTGGTCATAGCCCTGGTGGATTTTGTCATCCACCGGTATAAGCGAGCCCAAGAAGCCCGGAAACGCGAAGCCCTACCCGCCGGGGTTCCCATCATCATACGAACGCCCTTGAGCCAGGAAGCAACGGAGAGCGCGGCGGCTGAGGCGCCCTAAGGTGCCTTCCTACTGCGGTATGGTGGGTCCCTTGCCCAGCCCGCTTCGGCTTGACCGGTATGCGGCGGAGTATCTGTGCCTCCTTAGCCGTTCTCAGCTGAAAGCCCGGGCCCTACAGGTTACGCTAAACGGTCGGGTGGTAAAGCCCTCCCGGCTGGTTCGCCCAGGAGACTATCTGGAGCTCACTTGGACGGAGGACGAACCCCAGGAATTAGTCCCTGAGGACCTGCCCCTGGATATTATCTATGAAGATCAGCAGGTAGTGGTAGTGAATAAGGCCCAGGGCATGGTGGTGCATCCCGGGGCAGGGAATTACCGGGGTACCCTGGCTAATGCCCTGCTCTTTCGGGTCCTGCACCGGGGTGGCGTGCCTCCGGGGGAGGCCTTTCGTCCAGGGATCATTCATCGTTTGGACAAAGATACCTCCGGGGTGATCATTGCAGCCTATACGAAGGAGGCTTTGGCCTTTATCACTGGACAATTCAAGGCCCGCGCGGTACGAAAAGGTTACCGGGCATTGGTTCGCGGCGTTTTACCTGTTTCTTCCGGGCTTATTGCGACTCAGATTTGCCGGGACTCTCAGGACCGGAAACGGTTCACCGTTTCTCAAGACCGGGGTAAGACAGCCCTCACCCGCTACCGGGTAATCCGGTCTTGGAGCGGGTATTCCCTGCTGGCCTTAATGCCAAAAACCGGCCGCACCCATCAGCTTCGGGTACACCTACGCCATATCGGGTACCCTATCCTGGGGGATCCCCTGTACGGCGGGCTGGACCGCGCCTTCCCCGGCTTAGGCCTCATGCTCCACGCCCAGAGTCTCCGCCTCATCTTACCCGGAGAGTCATCCCCCCGAACCTTCAAGGCGCCGCTGCCCTACCGGTTCCGGAATATGTTCCACTATTTGCCCTGGAGGCGTAGTCCCTGACGGAATGGCGGTTAGGAAGCGGATCGCGCCTCGCTACGGTTTTCCGCCGATCATCCGTGTCACGTTCACCCCAGGTTCCCCCTGTCTAGCCGGCCCCTAGGGGCCTTAATACCCACGACTGGCCGTGTGGTTAGGGAACAAGGCGCATCTCGCTCCTTACCTATGAAACTTTTGAGCCGAGGTTTTATGTTTGGTATATACCTATGGCTTTAATATGAACGGAGGGACGTGCGTACCGCTCGTCTATGCTATGGAGCCCCGTTGCATCCAGTACAGGAGTCGATTATCCAGGTACTAGGGCGAGGGGAAAGGGGAATAGGGACTGAGAAGAGGGATGAGGCGGTGATTCCCGGTAATGGGGTCTGACCCTACTCTCTAAATCCTTCGCATCAGGCGGCTCCCCCTCCAGTATCCTCGACCCATACCGATCTCCCCAGATATGCCCCTCCCGCCCCTCCGCCCAGTTGTACCGCTGGGCGAACATCTGCTTAAGTGACTTCATAATAGCCGGAAGCTCCATCTCATCCGCAGGCTTGATATAGAACCTAAGCTCATCATCGGCAAGGTACAGCCCTCGTATCTGAAACACGAACCGCTTCTTCGTCTCCTGGAAGACCCCGGCAAACAGGGTCAAAGCCTTATGATGACGAAACAAGGGCTCTCGGTTATTGATATGGGTCCGGATTTCATACCACACCCCAGGTTGAAGCACACGCAATGGTCTCATACAGAATACTATGGCCCGGAGATGCGGTTTTGCTTTAATGAGACCACTATCTTGTGGAAATATCGAAATCCTGGATAAAAAATTGCTGGACAAAGGCCCTTAAATCCTTCAATATAGAGATTATGACCCAGTCGTTAGAAGATTATCTTGAAATGGTGAGTTTCCTGTCTGATGAGGGTGAGGTCCGGGTAACGGACATAGCAACGCGGCTGGGTGTTTCCAAGCCTTCGGTGTTGACTGCCCTTAAAGTGTTGGAAGAACAGGGACTTTTGGAGCATGAGCGGTACCGCAGGGTCATCTTGACCGAAAAAGGGATTATTCAAGCCTCGGAAATCCGAAGTCGCCATAATTTTCTCACTTCGTTTTTGCGGGATATTATCGGCGTGAATCCAGAAATCGCGGAAAAAGACGCCTGTAAGATGGAACATCTCCTTTCAGAAGAAACCCTGCAAAAAATGAAAGTCTTTGCTCAGAAGAAAAAACACTAAGACCCTATGACCGGCTTGATCTCCAACTCGTCCTTTGAGGCCTACTACCAAGAACTCTACGGGGACCGCTGGAAGTCCTTACGAAAAAACCTGCTGGAAAAGCGTACCCCTATTGCCTTTACTCAGGGGATTCGCCTGCCCTATATGCTGGATCGAGGTTCCGTATTAGCTGCCCAATCCCTCCGACTTCCCGATACGGGGCTTATCCTGGACGCCTGCGCGGCCCCTGGGGGTAAGAGTTTGGTCATAGCCGCATCTATGGGCCCGGAAGTCAGTCTTTTAGCCAATGAGCCTTCCCGGGAACGACGCAGGCGGCTTCTTAAGGTCCTAGAGGACCATCTGAACACCGAAACACGCCGCCGCGTACAGGTTTCCGGGTTTGACGCCGCCCAATTAGGCGGAAATCACCGAGAGCGCAGCCGTTTTGCCGGAGTTCTTTTGGACGCACCCTGTTCCAGTGAACGGTACGTCCTCATGGACCCTAATGCGCTGGGGCAATGGACGCCCGCGAGGCCCCGATTTCTTGCCCGGCGTCAGTGGGCCCTGCTTTCTGCGGCCTTTCTCCTGCTCCGGCCCGGAGCTTCCCTGGTGTATGTTACCTGCGCTCTTTCTGAAGAAGAAAACGATGGGGTGGCTTCCCGGCTTCTAGCCAAGTACGGCCCGGAAGTCCTGCTGGACGAACCCTCCTTCCCGGAGGGAGAAAAAACCCCTTTAGGCAGGCTTATCCTCCCTGACACGTCCGATGGCATCGGTCCCCTCTACATAGCCCGCTTCACCCGTTCCCATGCCATGTAGGCGTATTGGGGACTGCGGAATACGCAATAGAGCCCTTAAACCCGCTGGCGGGTGGCCACCATGATTTCCGCCAGGAAAAACACCAGCAGGTGTACCGTGGGCAGCCAGAGGCCGAACAAGGCCGAGGCCGCTGCAGGCAGGGTGGAAGAAAAAACCAGAATGCCAAACCGATCCTGGTAGGAAAGGGGCGCATCGGTCAGACGGGAGAGGCCCAGAAAAAAAGCCGCAGCCCCGTAAAAGACCAGCAGCAAGATCAGCACCAGGAAAAAAGTAAAGCCCAGCAGGGGCAGTAAAACCCGCCTGCCGTAGCCCCCGGCATAGAGGGCTGTATTAAAATCTTCGCGCCCCAGGTCCTCCGAGGTGGGCGTCAGCTCCGAAGGCAGCATCGCCTGAAATTGAGCGCCGTAAAGCCGGGAATATACATCCCAGGGCTCAAGCCGGGCCAGGGCAACCATGACCGGGAAGTTAAGCGCCAAGGTGATCACCAGTATGTGCACCGCCATAAGACCCGCGCCAACTTTCCGTACCAGGAGGATAACCCGGTGGGGCCTCCCGATACTCAAGGTGACGGCTTCAAAATAACACCGACCCTGGAGGGCGTGGGTCCTACTCACCTTTGTTGGCTCCGGCCATAAGTCCTTCCAGCAGGAACTTCTGGAAGCTCATGTACAAACAGGTAATGGGTACCGCTACCAGCACCGAACCCGCACAAAAAAGGGTAATGTCGTTGCTGTTACCGGTGATCATATCAAAAAGACCAATGGCCAAAGTCCGCTTCTCGTTCTGGTTGATCAGATATCGGGGTAGCATATAATCCATCCAGGGACCCATAAAAGAAGTAACCGAAATGAAAGTGATGATGGGCAAGGACAAGGGCAAAATAACCTTAAAGAAGAGCTGCACCTTGGACGCGCCATCGATATACGCTGCTTCGTCCAGGGAACGGGGTATGTTCAGCATATACCCCCGGACCAGCCAGATATTTTGGGGTATGCCGCCGGCCACGTAGATGATCACCAGCATCATCAGGTTGTTCAACATCCCGAAGTTCAAGGCCACCATGTACAGTGCCGTAAGACCCATGAAACTGGGGAACAGTTGGAGGATCATCACGAACAGCAGCCCCATCTTACGGCCTTTGAACTTGAACCGGGCAAACACAAAGGCTGTGGTGGTATGCAACAGGATGGAAAACACCGTGGTAAGCACGGCCACCAGTAAGGTATTCAGATACCAGGATCCGTATTTGGTCTTGGTAAAAAGCGAGATATAGTTATCCAAGGTAATGCGCTCAGGGATGAGGGATCCCGTAATGCCGGTCCGGCTGTTCAACGAAGTGCCCAGCACCCACAGCAGGGGATAGATCACCATCACCGCCACCACAAGAATATCCAGATAGATCAGCGCTGTGCTGAGCGCTTTTTTCAGTTTATAGGCTTTCATACGTTAAATCCTCCTTATGTTTCCTTGAACGCCCGGGTTCGCAGCAGGTTCCAGGTGGAAATGGACGCCACAATGATAAAGATTAAGATACTCAAAGCCGAAGCGAAGTTGTACATCCGTTGATCCAAGGTAAGCTTGAAAATCCAGGAGATGAGAATATC
Source organism: Spirochaetaceae bacterium (assembly GCA_031278935.1). Taxonomy (GTDB): domain Bacteria; phylum Spirochaetota; class Spirochaetia; order Treponematales; family Breznakiellaceae; genus JAIRLU01. Next base: position 20,813 of record JAITJK010000003.1, read on the forward strand.
CGTGGAACCAGCTATCTGATACTGCGGATTTGCCGGGCCACCATCGGTCATAAAGTAGATCATGTTAAAGTTGTTAAAGTTAAAGGTCGCGCTCATCAAGATTTGTGGGGCCGTGGAAGCAATAATGTAAGGCAGGGTGATGGAGCGAAATTGCTGCCACGAGTTAGCCCCGTCAATCTGGGCGGCTTCGTACATTTCCTGGGGTACAGTAGTGATAACCCCGGTGATGAGAGCCATGAAATACGGAAAGCCCAACCAGACGTTCACCAAAAGCAGGCACACCTTTGCCCAGGTAGGATCCGAAAGAAAGGGAATGGCTTCCTTGATAAGCCCCGAAGCCAACAGCATTTGGTTAAAGGCTCCTTCTTTGTGGAACAGGGAACGGAACACCATCATGGACACAATGCCCGGTACGGCCCAGGGCAGGATGAATATCCCCCGCCACAGAGGGCGAAACTTCACCGCCTTGGCCCGGAGAATAATCGCCTGTAAAAGGCCGAAGGCGTAAGACGAGAAGGTAGAAAGGAAGGCCCACAGCACGGTCCAGGTAAAAACCCGGACAAAGGTATTCCCCCAAATGGGAATGCGGAAAATGTCCAGAAAGGTATTGAGCCCCGTCCATTGAATCAGTCGAACTGGGGGGATAAAGTTCGCGTTGTAATTGGTGAAGGCCACTAGGATCGCGAAGATGATGGGTACAATGGAAATGAACAAGACCAGCAACATACCTGGTGCGATGGCAATGTATTCAAAGGCGCTGTCCCAGAGGTTAAGGAAATATTGGACGCTACTTAAGCGTGTTCCCTCCTCAAGGGCCCGACGGGTTTTGTAGGCGTCCATAATGTTCCACACCCACAAGGCGGCGAAGATCAGGAACACCATCAAGGTAATAATGCCCCCCAACATGAGCATCACCGAATGATCGTACACTGGCTGGCGGGAACTTTCCCGGGGCACTGCACCTAGGGTAATGAGCCCCCAAAGGCCGCGGACAAAATACCCGGCGTTGCGAAACCGGGACCCCGGCACCGAAGGGTCATAGGCCCCGCGGCGGGTAAGCACTTCGATAGCCACAAAAAGGACCTGTATCATAAAAAACATAAGCCCTTTTAGTTTTTGTTTATTCATGCACTGCCCAGTGCCCCAAATAAAAACGGAACAAAGCGGTGGTAACATAGTCATAGGTATAACCCCCATATTTATAGAAAAAGATAGAAAACAACGGACTTGGCCAAACTCGGCGCGAGGGGCGGTCCTGGTATAAAGGCCGGATCAAGACCAAGCGCAGCACAACAATTCAGTACGGACTTGCCGTGTCTGGCTTACTTCACCCTTTGGATCGCAATGACAAGACGATCCTGTCAAAGGCGCCTCACCCGGAGAAACCCCTAGGGCCTCCTCTCCGGGTTGCGCTGCCATCGGGCCTTAGCGTTTTTTACCGGCCATTTGCAGGGCCGTGTCATAGGTGTCCATGGCCTTGGCCTGGGCTTCTGCGGTGGTAAGGGTTTTGTCCCAGGTAAAGGTGAAGAGATCTTTCAAACCGCCCCACATTTGGTTGGCCTCCGGGATAATGGGCATGAGATCTACATAGGGCGATTGTTCCGCTATCCCCATGAGGTAGGGGTCTTCGCTGATAGTTCCCACAAGACTGGGGTCTTTCAGGGTGGTGAGTTTCCCGGTCTTGTTGAACTGGATGGTCTGACCCTCGACGCTGGCTAGGAAATCCACAAAAGCAAAGGCGGCGTCGAAATTCTTGGCATAACTGGAGACCGCAGCGATAATGTTACCACTGAAGCACCGGGGCTGGACGCCTTTTATGGTGGGTAGCTTGGTAACACCGAAGTTGACACCATTTTTCTTCGCATCCGCAATAGACCAGGGACCGGTAAAGGTAAACGGCACCTCGCCGTTTTGGAAGGCCACTACCGTGGCGTTCCCGTCCGCGTCGGCTACGTTCACGTTGTAAATGGCCCTGAGGCTCTGGTGAAACTCCATGCCCTGAGCCACTTCCGGGCTATCGAACCCGGGATTGCGGTAATCATCCATGTTGGGGCCAAAGATATTCGCCCCGAAGGCGGTGAGGAAAAAGTAGTTCAGATAGGCATCGTCCACCTGCCAGCGGAGGGCCCATTTGTTCTGGGCGGGGTTGTTGTATTCCTGGGCAAAAGCGATAATTTCCTCAAAAGAACGGGGAACCGGCTTGTCTCCCAGCAAGTCCTTATTATAGAAGAACGCGATGTTTTCCGTAGAAATGGGTACGGCGTACAAGGTGCCCTTAGCCGTACAGGTTTTGATCGAGGCCTCCAGCATGGTCTGAGCGTACTTCCCCTGCAATTCTGCGTCAAAGGGTTCGCACAGGCCGTCGGCTACCGCGAGGCCTATATGGTCATGGGGCATGAGGAACACATCCGGGCCGATCCCGGCGGGTCCATCCAGGGAAACCTTACCCCGGGTATCCACGTTACCCACTTTTTGATAGGACACCGCAACATCGGGGTATTTTTGCTTAAACGCCGCGATAACCGCTTCCGCCCACTCATCGTTGTCCATCCAAACGACTAATTCCGAGGATCCGCTGCCCCCGGAGCTGCGCGCTGCAGCATCGCCCCCGGACTGACTTTTGGAACAGGCCCCCAACAGAGCCACCAGGGCCATACTAAACCCCAAAAAACCGATCTTTTTCATACTAACTCCTCCCGTAAACGGGTTTAAATTCCCTGACTGACGGTGTGGCAAGGGAACGAGTCGCCCCTCACCCTCAGCCACAGGGTATTTGGACAACCGCTACGCGGTTGTTGACCCTTGTGTAAAGGTCGGATCAATGCCGACCGCAACGAAGCAATCCAGCGCTGGGTTTAAGGCCCCTATCCCTCACGACGCGGACCTCTAATACGCCTCCACGGCGGGGGGTAGGTAGGCAACCGCCATACTGAGGGGCGGGAGGCGGAGCGTGCCGGCTACCGTACCCAAGCTGTCTACGCCGGCACGGGTGGCGTCTACCACCTGGGTCCAGACTCCATGAGGAAGCGTCAGGTCCCGGGCCACGGTGTCGCCGTTGTAAGCCACCAAAATCGTGCGCCACCCATCACCGTTGGCATACTCACCTATGGTAAAGGCCACCAACTTGTCCGCCTGGCAGAGAAAGACGATCCGGTCCATGTCCGTCTTAGCATCCATACGGAACGCTGGGTGGGCCTTCCTAAGCCGGATAAGACCCGCATAATACCGCACCACTTCACGGTACGTGCCGGCGTTCTCCCAGCGTATCTGATTGATGCGGTCCGGCGCGTTGTAGCTGTTGTGGTTACCGAATTTACTGCGAAGCATCTCGTCCCCAGCCTGGAAAAAGGGCACCCCCTGGGCGGTGAGGATGATCCCATTGGAAAGCAGCACCGATTTCACCGGCTCATGGTCCAAAAGAGGCCGATCAGGTCGGATAAGACTGTAGGGATCCCCCGCAAGGTCAGCTGTTCCCCAGGAAAGGGCAAATTTGTCCCACAGATTCAGGTTGTCATGGGCGGTAACGTAATTGACGCTTTCGCTGGCCCTTTCAGTGAAACTATCCACTGAACCGCAGACCCCTACAGCGATGCCCGCTTCCTGGTCGCTTTCTCCGGAGGCAAAGCCTTTGCTCCCATCATCACTGCCGCCTTTGATGGATGTGCGAAGACGGTCGTTGAAAATCGCGATCCCTAAGCCCTTCTGAGCGCCCATGCTGGTCTGCTCCTTACCGGAAAGGATGGAACCCCCGGCTTCCCAGGGTTCGCCATAGATGATAATGGTGGGATCCACCTGGCGCGCTGATTCCGCGACCTGCTTCATGGTTTCCCGGTCTATGAGGGCCATAAGATCAAAACGAAAGCCATCCACCCCATACTCCCGGGCCCAGTATTGCACCGAATCGACGATGTATTTCCGCACCATAGGCCGCTCGCTGGCCACTTCATTGCCGCAGCCCGACCCGTTTGATAACGTGCCCTGATCGCTTATCCGATAAAAATACCCCGGCACGATGGCGTCAAAGGGCGTACCGCCGGTACTGGCCGTGTGGTTGTACACCACATCCATAATCACCCGAATCCCCGCGTCATGGAGGGCTTGCACCATTCTTTTGTATTCCTGAATCCGCACCGCAGGATCCCGAGGGTCCGTCGCGTAGGAACCTTCAGGTACGTTGTAGTTCAGCGGATCGTAGCCCCAGTTCATCTTAGGGTCCGGAGAGGCAGGATCGTCCACCGTGAGCTCGTTCACCGAAGCTATGTCAAAGCTGGGAAGCAGATGCACGTGGGTAATGCCGAGGTTCACTAGGTGATCCACCCCTGTAGGAACCCCGGCGGCGTTTGTGGTTCCCCGCTCGGTAAAGGCCAAGAACTTCCCCTTATGGGTCATACCGGAATGGGGGTCAATGGAAAAGTCCCGCAGGTGGAGCTCGTAAATCACCGCGTCCTGGGCCGCGCCGGAAAAGGCGGGCCGCGCTCCGGGGCGGAAGTTGGCCGGATTGGTCATGGCAAGGTCCACAATGGCGCTCCGCTGACCATTGGCGCTGACCGCCTTGGCGTAGGGATCGACGGCGTAGGTAAGCCGGCCATCGGCAAATTCTAGGCGGTACATATAATACTTCCCCGCAAGGCCCCCCGCCACCGTAGCGGACCATACACCGGAAGTGGGGTCTTTACTCATGGCCTTAAGGGTATCGGTCTCGTGATCCGCAACCACGGCCCCGGAATAGACCCCGGCGTCGTCGTAGAGGGCGAGGTCAACCTTCCGCGCCGTAGGGGCCCAGACTTTGAAGGTACACCCCTGAGGGGTATAGGTGAGGCCCAAATCGTCTCCCCTATACACAAAGGAATCAAGAATCCTCCCCATGGCCACGGGATACTCGCCGAAGGCGCCGGACTCGTCCCGCACCAGTACAAGGGGCGAAGGATCTCTGAGAGGAGTGTCCAGGGTGATAAGTACCTGTCGAGCATTGCGGCCTTTTACCGCCTTGCCCGCCTGTTTTTGGCCATCCACATAGACTGAGAAGCTGCTGTGTTTTTTAGGGACTTTAAGCAGACTTACCAGTACCTGTACCGGGCTGTCCGCAACGGCGTACTGGATGGGTACGGAACGGGTATCGGGTTTTTTCGTATAGATCACCGGATCCCCCTGGAGGATCCAGATTTCCCGCCCTTGGGTAAAACGGTCTTGGGCCGTATCTTTTTCCGCCCAATCGTTACCTTCCTCACTACGGCGGATAATGACGCCGAATTCGCTTATGGGGAGGGATTCAGGAATACGAGCGGTAACAAAACCGCTGCGGTCTGGCCGGGAGAAAGGGTACCCTGCGCCGTCTCCATTGGGGTTTGAAGGCCAAACCCAGGCGTTCCAGCCTGTTTAATCCTGATCGTAACGATTGTAATGAACAATCAGGGCATACCCCCCCCCCCCCCCCCCGGTAATAGAATCAGCGCTTGAACAGGAATTGAAAGATACCAAAGATGCCGCAGCAGGGGCCGCAACCATAACGACCGCAAAACTTCTTAAGAGCCGGCTCATCCGGTTTTTGATCATGGCACACTCCACCTTAAAAATCGGGGAACCCCGTCGTGTATTGGTGTTACGTAACACTAGTATTTAGAAATAATAACCACCTTTTTTTCGGTTGTCAAGTTTTATTTTCATTTTTCATGATAGAACCAGAGGAGCGAAGCAATGACGATTGAAAACACTCACAATGACCGCATTCATTCGGATAATTCGTGGTTTTTCTTCTCCCTGGTATGATTAACTTTTTGGGGGTCAGACCCTTTCGGACCCCCAAAAAACGCGGGATCTTATGCGCTAAAGGCCGGTGTAGGTCCAATACACCGCTATGCTCTGGGAAGGAATCGCCCCTTGGATGACCGGGCTGGTGGAAAGCTGAATCCGGCCCAGATGTTTTTCGCAAAACCCTACCTCCAAGGAATCATCCCCAGTGTACACCACCGTCAGGGTTTCCCGCCGGTTCCCGAGTTCCCACACCGCAGCGCCGTGCAGAGGCCGGTAGCTTATATACCCCTCCTGAATAAGTTCAAGATGGGCATACCGGAATGCGATAAGGCCCTTAAAAAAAGCGCGCAACTCCTGGTCCTGCCGCGCTTCATCCCAGATCATGGGCCTACGGCAGTCAGGATCCCCTTGGCCTTCCATACCCAGTTCGGTACCGTAATAGAGACACGGCGAGCCAGGCAGCAAAAAGAGCATCGTAAAGGCGTTCCGCAGGGCCAGCTTGTCCCCAGCGGCTAAGGTTAAACTGCGGGGGGTATCGTGGGAGTCCAGGAGGTTAAAGGCTACGCGGTTATGCATATCAGCGTACCGCCCCAGGGCCCGGAACAGCCGAATGTTTAATTCCTCAAGACTGATAGTTTTTCGCAAAAAAAAGTCCCCTATGGCGAACCCTAAGGGATAATTCATGGCAGCGTTAAAATATCCCGGATTAAGCCAGGGTGAGGCGTCATGCCACATTTCCCCCACCACATAGAGATCCTCTTTGACGGCCCGAACTTCCTGGGCAAAGGCCTGCCAGAAATCCAGAGAAACCTCATCGGAAACATCCAGCCGCCAGCCATCAATATCGCACTCCCGCACCCAGTGCACTGCGGCGTCCAGCAAATACCGCCGGGCCTGGGGATGCTCGGTGTTCCATTTGGGCATTCGCGTACTCAGGGCAAAGGTATCAAAGGGAATCTCCTTAGGGTTCTCGTAATGGTCCCTCACGGGAAAACTTTTTATATGGAAATAGTCCCGGTACGCCGAGTGGTCCTGGTTTTTAAGGACATCCTGCCAAAAGGGATGCTGCTGCCCACTATGGTTAAAGACCCCATCGAGCATCACCCGTATACCCCGGCTATGGGCATCCGCCACCAAGCCCTTGAGGTCATCCTTCGTCCCAAAATGCTCGTCAATGGCAAAATAATCCTCCGTGTCGTATTTATGGTTCGAGGGAGCTTTAAATACCGGGTTCAAAAAAATGCCGGTTACCCCTAAGTCCGCGAGATAATCGAGCTTTTGACGGATTCCCGGGAGGTCCCCGCCGAAAAAGTTAGAGAACTCCGGTGCGTCCCGGTTCCAATCCCCGCACTGGGGGGGGGATAGAGCGGTATCCCCGTTATAAAACCGCTCAGGAAAGATCTGATACCACACCGTACCCGCAACCCAAGCCGGGACGTGCGGTGCGTCTACCCGGTGGATAAAAGGAAAAAAGAAGTGATTAAAGGTCTTCCTTACTGCCTCAATGGTATAGGGCTCAAGGCCGTTCTCGGAAAAGTAATGATACCCGCCTCCTGCCCAAATCAGGAAGCCATACTTGAGCCGCCGCCGAGGGGGGAGTTTCAAGGCAGCCCGCCAGATTTCGGTGGTGACTCCCTCTCCGGCGAGCTGTTTATCCATGATCGCCTCTCCGTGCTGCCAATGGGAATGGTCTTGGGTCTGTACGTATTGGAAGGGGTCTCCGTATAGGAGGGACACCGAATCCACCGGACTTTCGGTAACCAGGCGGATAATTACTCGGTCAAGGGATGTATCGTAGTAGCAGTAAGGCAGGGATGCCTGGTGATAGACCTGCGGCTTTTCAGTATTCATAGCGCTTCATCCTTTGTATACTGATCTGTTCCTGCCGGGTTAAACCCAGCTTGGTTCTCAGTATACACCCACCGGCCCTGGAGGCATAGCCCCTGCCGGCCTGCTCCAGCGCTGCCCTCACCCTAGCTGCGGCAGGCGCAGCTCTCGGTAAGAACATGAACAAAACACCCCTGCAACACCGCCAAAGGCTCAAAATCAAACACCTGAATAGCCGTCTTGTCCCAATAGATACGCAAGTCCGGCGGAAACTCATCATCCGCCTCATAAAACACCACTCGGGTAGGCACCTTAGGAAACACGTCATACGCCCATTTATGCGCCGCTCCTTTGTCGCCGTCCAGAGGTCGCATCCCCAGCCATTCAACCCCCGCCGCAAACCGCGTAACCTGTTCCTCCGGGGCGCAGCCCTCCAGCACGGTCCTCAGGGCTAGTGTCATCCGGCCCATCCCGGAAATATCCTCCCGGGTTGATGAAAAAACACCGTGTGAAAACCGGTCAATCAGACAAAAATCCTCAAGCGGCTCGCCTCGCGCCTTGGACAGGGCGTAGTAGCACACTATACTCCTGAAATTGAGCCTCACCGCCCGCCCGCTCACGGTGTCGCAGGAAAAAACACCGCCCTTTTTCGACAAGCGATAGCGCTGGCCCAGAAAATCAATCTCTATCTCATCATCCGCCGCGCCGTCTTTCGTTGGTATAAACCCCAGTCGCCTCACGGCATCGGCAAAATCCACCTCCCCAAGCCGGTGGACCACATAGTCAAAGGTAAGTTCCTCCCCCGTAGTCTTATCGGTCTGTCGGTCACGCCTGAACGACGGCATATAACTCATAGAACACTCCTTTTGCGGGGAATTCGGACAACGAAGCTACTGGCCCCGTCGAATTAGAGTACCCTGTTTTGGAGCATTCCGCTAGCGGATGAGGGATCTATAACGCCTGGACCCCACAAAAGCGCTCCGGAACCGTCCCACCGCGTTTTGTCCCCCATGCACCTTCCCAACCGGATACCCTTGGGGTATACTGACCTCTATGTTTACCGGTTTTATTGGAAGTTACACCCCCACAGCAGGAGCGGGACAGGGCATATATGCGTTTACTCTGGATCCCCATAGCGGCGAGGTAAGGGATATACGCCTGGGCATAGCAGCTATACATCCTTCATACCTGGTTTTAAGTCCCTCCCGGCGCTGCCTGTTTGCCGTCCAGGAATCCCCCCATGGTTCGGTAGCCGCCTTTGCCATCCGTAACGAAGGGTTACAGCCCTTAAACCACCAAAGCAGCGTAGGGGACGATCCCTGCCACCTTGCCCTAAGCCCGGATGAACGCTTTCTTATGGTGTCCAATTACGGCAGCGCTTCTATTGCGGTACTCCCTATAACCAATACGGGCGCGTTAGGAGAAGCGGTGCAAGTGATTCAGCTGCACGGATCGAGCCTGAACAAAACCCGTCAAGAGTCGGCCCATGCCCATTCATGCACCTTCTCGCCGGATGGAACGCGGGTGTTTGTCTGCGACCTGGGCAGCGACCGAATTATAGTCTACCGCTATGACCCGTTCTCAGGGCGGCTCACGGAACTATCTCACTACGCCGCCATCCCAGGATCAGGCCCTCGGCACTTAGGGTGTTCCCCCGACGGAAAGTATCTCTACGCGGTGAATGAACTCGATTCGAGCGTAGCTGTTCTGTCCCTAACGGAGCAGGACGGACAGCTGCGGTTTTCTCTGGACCAGTGTATCCCTACGCTCCCTGACGACGTTTCTACGGACAATACCGCCGCCGCTATTATCCAGAGTAATGACGCCCGGTATATCTACGTTTCTAACCGTGGGCATGACAGTATTGCCGTCTATGCGGTGCAAGGCGACGCGAGCCTTAGGATGATTACTACCGTACCTTCAGGGGGAAAAACGCCCCGGGCTTTGAGTCTGGACCCGGGCGGCGCTTTTTTGTTCGCCTGTAACCAAGGATCCGATAGTATGTCGGTGTTTAGCCGTGAGCCGGGCGGCGCCCTTATATGGCGAGCTGACTACCCCCTACCCTCTGCGCCTACCTGTTGCGTTTGTATTGCCGCCCCGGCATAAAGGTTCTCATGGAACGCCCTGGTCCAGAATACAAAGGCCCGTGGCATAGAGCAGTAGGCTTCATCCGCAACGTATGCCTCTATACCCTAACCACAGGGTCCCCCCATACGCCTCCCCGGCAGGAGCCGTTACCTTACCATCTCGGCTTATACCCCCTAGACGAAACCCGAAGCGTGGGGCGCCTCACTCCCTAAGCACGCGGTCCGTCAGGGGTTACGCCTACCGTAGGTACGCGGCAGGCCTTTACCAGGTGGCAAAGGCCTCGGAATGCGTGGCCGTTTAATATCTCTAAGAGGGCGTCCACCATGGCCATGGTGATTGCTCCGGCGCTCATCTTGGCCATACCCCGGAAAGGCATATTGTAAATGTACAGAATATTCAGATTGGGCTTGCCAGTACGTTGAACCTTGGTCTTTTGATCCCTCATAAACCGGTACAAAAGCCGCCCCAGAAGACTCTTAGCATAGAAAAGCTGGGCGAAGGTGTCGTTCCGCCCCAATTCTTGCCTCCGATCCCAGAGCGCCGGAGGCAAAGGTCGGCCCAGAAGTCGGGCAAATTCCTCGTCCCCCACCGCAGCGACCGTCCCCTGGTAATAACTGGGCAGGGCGACGCGGTCATAAAGCCCCGCAACCGATACCCCGGGAACAAAAACCTCAGTTTGGAGACGAATGTCCTCACAAGATGCCCCCACCTGGATGGTGTAGCGCCCCTGTTCAGTCTCGAATCTACCGGTGCGGTGGTTGAAAAAGCGGAAGGCCTTCTCCTCCAGGGGAATGACCACCCGCCGGCTTTCCCCCGAGGCAAGGGCCACCCGGGTAAAGCCCTTAAGCTCCCGCCGGGGCCGGAAGAGGCCGCTCTCTCGCATACCGATGTAGACCTGAGGAACTTCCACTCCAGGCCGTCCGCCGGTATTGGTTAGCGTAAAGGCCGCTTCTCTAGGCCCCGCTTCCAGGTCCGTATAGGCGAAGGTCGTGTAGGTCAGACCGTAGCCGAAAGGAAAACGCACCGGAATATCCGCGCTACTGTAATACCGGTAGCCCACATACAGGCCCTCCCGGTATTCTGCAGTCCGCTCCTGTCCAGGAAAATACCGAGCCGTAGGGGTATCCGCAAGGCTCAAGGGCCAGCTCTCGGCCAAGCGGCCCTGGGGTCCTTCTTTCCCGGTGAGGATGTCCACCACTGCCCCCGCGCCGGCCTGCCCGCCCAGATAGCCATGCACCAGGGCCGTGCAGCGGTCCAGCCAGGGGGTCTCTATGGGGGCGCCCCCGGCAAGAATCACCACAACACGCGGATTCACCGCGTGAACCGCCTGAAGGAGCTCGATTTGGTTCTGGTGAATCCCTAAATGGGTGCGGTCAAGACCTTCGGTTTCGCTTAACTCATCCAGGCCCAGGTAAAGAAGGATCACCTCCCCCCCACGGGCTGCCTCCACTGCCGCCGCCTTCAGGGTCGGATCCGCTTCTCCCCGGCGGCGAAAGCCCGGCGCGTAACCCGTAACGTGCAGATCCGAGTTCTTGAGGCAGTCCAAGGGACTGTCCACCTGGAAGGGCTGCACCCCGGAAGAACCCGCCCCCTGGTAGCGGGGGGTTTCGGCAAAGTCCCCCATCACCAGGACGGACGTCCTCGGGGCTAAGGGCAGGATCCCCTGGTCGTTCTTGAGGAGTACCACGCAGGAGCGTGCAGCCCGCCGAGCAAAAGCGTGATGGGCCGCAGTGTCGATTTCCCCTACAGGCGGAGCGTCCCGCTGTACCGTAAACAAAACGCGCAAATAGGCGTGCACCATTTCATCCAGCATCGATTCGGGTAGTTCTCCGGCCTTGACTGCGGCCACTAAGGCCCGGTCGCTGTCCCCGCCGCTGGTGGGCATCTCTAGATGGTTCCCTGCCCGCAAGGCGGCCACCCGGTCATTGCTCCCTCCCCAATCGGTTACCACAAAGCCCGTAAAACCCCAGGTATCCACCAGAATAGAGCGCAGCAGATGCGGGTCTTCACTGGTGTAGGCACCGTTCAAGCGGTTATAGGAGCTCATGAGGGTTAAGGGCTTTCCTTCGGTTACGGCGATCTCAAAGCCGGTGAGGTAAATCTCCTGCAAGGTGCGCTCGTCCATGATGGAATCGCTGTGCATCCGCAGGAGTTCCTGGTTATTGGCGGCAAAATGCTTAGGGCAGGCCGCGACGCCCTGGGACTGAATCCCCCGGATATAGGCGGCGGCCATCTTCCCGGCCAGATACGGGTCCTCGGAAAAGTATTCAAAATTGCGCCCGCACAAGGGGGAGCGTTTGATGTTCAAACCTGGACCCAAAAGGACCTGGACTCCCAAGGCCGCAGCCTCTTTGCCCAGATACCGGCCCACTTCCTCCCCTAAGGCCTCGTCCCAGGAATTGGCTACCGTCGCGGCGGTAGGGAAGCAAGTCGCAGGGAGGCTCGCGGTCAGTCCCAGGTGATCCGCGTTCCCCGCCTGCTTACGCAGCCCGCTGGGGCCGTCGGCGAGGTACAAGCGAGGGATACGAAGGCGCTCCACCGCTTTCGTATAAAACTGGCCTCCTCCGGAACACAGGGAAACCTTTTCTTCTAGGGTCATGCGAGGGATGAGCTCCCAATACGAAACCTGGGGGGTCTCCGGTATGACAGTCTCCATACGCTCCTCCTATAAAAGTCATTGCTCATCATATTGCCCCAGAGCTTCCGCATGAAGCTCCGGGGTTCCTGTTTAAGAAGCAGACGCCCGGATTGGAACCCCTGTACAGTCATCTATCATGGAGGATATTAGGGGGCTGCAGGTTAGGGCTATAGACGTTAAACCGCGCCAGCGGGCGTATATCCCCATCACTACAAGTGCAGCGAAACAATCCAAGGGCAGTGACGGATCGGCTGGATAGCTTTGCCCACCCCACTCCGCAGCCCCAATACACCTCTGCAGTAGGTGGTTAGAGGAGGTCTTTAAAAAGGTTTTCTATGACAAGTTTGGTTTGGGAACCGGATTTTTGCCGGACTACCGCGCCCTGCTGATACACCACCATCACCGGTACTGTGGCAATGCCGTGGCGCTCTACCAGAGGCGGCTCTTCGTCTACGTTAAGCTTCGCCACTTTAAGTACCCCGGCGTATTCTTCGGCCAGTTCGTCCAGCACCGGCGCCAGCATTTTACAGGGCCCGCACCAGGGCGCCCAGAACTCCAATAAAACCGGGATAGGAGATTGTAGGACTTCAGATTCAAAATTAGCCTCAGTTATGGCTAAGGTAGCACTCATGTAAACTCCTTACTTCGCGGCCCCAAGGGCCTTCGCATATTTTTTCTACTATACCGAGAAGGGCCTGAAAAATCTACGCTTGTTCTTAGGGAGCGGAAGCTCTATAATGGCCTACCTATGCAGTCAGTGGAATTACTTGCCCCTGCAGGGTCCCCGGAAGCCCTGGACGCGGCCATAGGCGAGGGCGCCGACGGGGTCTACCTGGGGCTTAAGACGTTTAATGCCCGGATGCGGAGCGCCAATTTTACCTACCCTCAATTTGAAACCGCCTTGCAGCGCCTGCACCGTATGGGCCGGAAGGTCTATGTAACGGTAAACACGGTCTTTGAACAACGGGAAGCGGACCGACTCTATCAGCTCCTGCGCTATTTGGCCGCCTTGGGGCCGGATGCCCTGATCATTCAAGACCTGGGGCTTATACGCCTCGTCCGGGAGTATGTCCCTTCCTTAAAACTCCACGCTTCCACCCAGATGAACGTCGCCTCCAGCCGAGGGGTGAATCTGCTTTCTAAATACGGCCTCTCCCGGGTGGTGCTGGCCCGGGAGCTGAGTCTTGAGGAAATCCAGGATATCCGCAGTCATACCAACATGGAGTTAGAGGTCTTTGTGCACGGCGCTTTATGTGTCAGTGCTTCGGGACTATGTCTGTTTTCCAGTTACCTGGGTGGCAAGTCCGCCAATCGGGGGATGTGTACCCAGGGCTGTAGGCGTTCCTTTAGGCCCGGCGGCCCTGAGGAGGCCCCGGCGAGGGGGGGCTATTATTTCAGCCCCTCGGACCTCCAGCTCTTTGAACAGGTCCCGGCCTTAGCCGCCGCTGGGGTTCACGCCTTCAAGATCGAGGGCCGTATGAAAAGCGCGGACTATGTGGGCGCGGTGGTGTCCGCCTACCGTAAGCTCATAGACGCCCTCTCCGGGAACGAGGCCCAGATCCATGAGGCCCTGACCCGGGGGCAGGCGATTTTACGCCAGGATTTCGCCCGGGAAAAGACGACCTTCTATGCCTTTACCCCCACCCAGGCTGGGCCTGCCGTTCCAGTAGCCTGGCTTCAGGCGGACCGGAACGGCGGAACCGGCATTCCCTTAGGCAGGATTCTCAAGGTGCAAGGAGCCGGCGCAGATCGTCGGGCCCTCATCCAGGGTGGGGATCCGCTGCCTGGTTTGGGGGACTCGGTGCGCTTCCATCGGGCGGATGACCGGGACCGGGAGTCCCACAAGTTACGTTTTATGCAGGAGGCCCCCCAGCAGGGGCCGCGGATGTGCTGGATTTCCCTGCCCCCAGGTTTTGAGACCGGGGATGCGGTGTACCTCATCCAGCGCAAGGAGCTGTCCAAAGGCTATACTCCGGTAATCCCTTCGGGGAGGAAAGGCGGGCGCAGGCAGCCCGGCTGGGAACAGGCCCCGGAGCTCAGGCTCCCCAAGGTCTCCAAGGTCCAGCGAAGCCTTTTTCCCGAAGGGCTGTACCTCGCGGTTTCTCGGCTGGAGGACCTGTATCTCCTCCAAGCCTCCCATCCAGCGCGGGTTATGCTGCACTATACCCGCAAGACCGCCGCTGCGCTGCTGGGGCCTACGCCGCGCTTGCCTTTTAAGAGCCCGGAGATTATCCTCGTTTTGGACCCCTACTTTCCCCAGGCCCTGAGCCGTCTTTTTGAGGAAGAAATCCCCGCGCTTATGCAGGCAGGGTATCGGCAGTTTGTGGTGAATAACCTGGGCCACTGCCCCTACTTTCGCGGGACCCAGGCCGCGTTGATTGCCGGTCCCTATCTCTACAGCTTTAACCGCTGGGCTCAGGCCTTTCTTTCTGGCCTGGGCTTAGATTATGCCGTTACGCCCCTGGAGAATAACCGGCAGAACCTGGAACGGACCGTAGAACCCCCGCGGCGGCCCTTTACGTTTATAACTCTTTTTGCCTACCCCGCACTTTTCCGCATCCGGGCGGACCTAGGGGCGACCTACGCCTTCAGGCGTTTTACCGATTCCCGGGACGCCTCTTTCACCCTTATCAACAACCGCGAGGGATCTCTGCTGATTCCGGACCAGCCTCTTTCCCTGGTTGATAAGCTGCCTTTTCTTGAGGCTGCGGGTTTTAGCCGGTTCATTCTGGACCTTTCAGGCCCTCCGCTGAAGAAAGGGGTGTACCAGGACCTGATGCGGGGGGTAAAGAACGCCCAACCCCTAGCCCACACCAGCCGCTTCAACTGGAAAAATGGCTTTTCCTCCCCGCCAGCGGGTTTAAAGTCCCTGACTGGCCGTGATAGTGAGGGTTTGAGGGTCAGACCTCTGGAACCGAACCCCATCCCTGGGAACAAAGTCACCCTATAAGTACCTAGACCCCACAAGGTGGAGGACCGGTTTAGCCCTAACCTCACGGCATCCCAATATGCCTCCATGGCAGATGGTCCATGGCAGATGGCTAGCGGTGGCTTTGTAGAACCTGTTCTATCACTTTAATCACCCCGAAGTTGTCGTTGGAATCCGCCAAAAACCGTGCATATTGGCGCATATCCTCAGGGGCATTGGCAACGATATAACTATAGTGTACCGATTGCAGCATTTCTTTATCGTTGTAATGGTCCCCAAAAGCCATCATCTGTTCCGTCCTAATGCCTAAGCGTGCCCCGAGGGTCTGTAGGGCTTTGCCTTTATGGACGCCAAAGTTCATAATATCAATCCAGACCGTATCCCCTAGAGTTACCGAAAAATCCCCGCCGTATTTCGCCTTAAAGTGGGTTTCATACCACGTTTTACTATTCTTTTGAGGGAAATACACGGTAAATTTATTCGCTTCTACGGCCAGATCAGCGAGATTCGATACAAAGGTGATTTTTGAGTAAAAATACCGTAAATATGCCTCATACCGCCGGTGTTGTTCCGGCGCGTAAGCCTCGGTCATGCCGCAAAGAATCGGGATTCCGTCGGTCTCGTCCTGTACGAAACGAATCATCTCGTGGTAGGCCCCAACCTTCAAGAGGTCCCTAAACAGCATGGTTCCCTTATGGCTTATAAGTCCGCCGTTGTCGCTGATAAAACTCATATGCGGGATGAGGGACGCAAAAAAGGCTTCTAGGGTATATAAGGCCCGGCCGCTGGCAATAACCACCGTAATACCCAAGGCGTCCAAGGCTGGCACACAGCGGTTAAAATCTGGAGGCAATGCCCCTTGGCTCGTAAGCAGGGTGTTATCCATATCTGCGGCAATGAGCCGTATACCCCGCAAGGCTTTCTCATCAGGACTCTTCATAGTCCTCCTCCTCTAGAACTCAGGTTATCTAACGTAACGGTAGGAACCGTATCATTCCTAGCTCTCCAGGCGATTACAGCGGCGTAAGAGTAGTAGATCCGCCAGAACCAAGGCGGTCATGGCCTCCACCACCGGAACCGCTCGGGGAACCATGCATACGTCGTGGCGGCCCTGGATGATAAGCTCCCGGATTGCCCCCCGGCGATCCACGGTCTGTTGAAGCTGGCCAATAGACGGTACCGGTTTGAAAGCTACCCGGAATTCCAGAGGCATCCCCGTGGCGATCCCTCCCAGAACACCCCCGGCCTGGTTTTCCGGATACGCGAGCCCTGGTACGCCGGGAGGAAGCGGCGAAATCTCCACCGGAACCGGCCGGTCGTTCAGAGCAGAACCCCGGCCCTGGGCTGCGGCGAAACCCGCGCCGAACTCAATGCCCTTAGCCGCCCCCAGAGACAGCATGGCCATGGCCAGCAGGGCGTCCAGTTTTCCAAAGACCGGCTCCCCCAACCCCGGCGGAAGGCCCTCTACCCGGCAGGAAACCGTACCCCCGGCACTGTCTCTTTCCTTGCGGATGGCTTCAATCACCGTAAGTACCTGGGCAGCGGTTTCTCGGTGGGGGATACGCAGGGGATTTTTCTCCCCTTCTTCCAGATCGAACCCCGGATCCTCCGGCCCCGGAACCAGGATCCCTGCGACCTGGGAGGTCCATGCCCGGATCGTGATGCCGTATTCCCGCAGCAGGGCCTTAGCCACGGCCCCCGCAGCCACCCGCCCAAGGGTTTCCCGGCCTGAGGTCCGTCCTCCACCTCGGTGATCCCGGATCCCGTACTTGGCCTCCCAGGTCCAGTCCGCATGACCGGGCCGGTACAGGTCCCGGAGGTCCTCGTAATCCCCGGAACGCTGGTTGGTATTCCGCACCACGATGGCAATAGGGGTTCCCAGGGTCTTGCCCTCAAAAACGCCGGAAAGGAGTTCCGGGAGATCCGCTTCCTGCCGGGTGGTGGCGGTGCCCCCCCCCCCGGGCCGCCGCCGCGCGAGCTCCCGACGGATTACATCGGTCTCCAAGGGAATACCCGCAGGGCACCCGGCCACCACGCAGCCTAGGGCAGGACCATGGGATTCTCCAAAAGTCATAACCCGAAAGATCCTGCCAAACTGATTTCCCATAGCGTCCTATACCCCTTCCAGTTCCGCCAAGGTCGGCGGATTCGCCCCAGACCGGGTACACACCAGCGCTGCGGCTTTATTGGCAAACGCCAGGGCCTGGGCCAGTTCATCCTCGGTTAAGGCGGCGACGAGGTCCGGGGCAAGATGCTCGTACAGGGCGAGCCAAGCAACGAAAGCTCCGTGAAAGGTATCCCCTGCGCCGATGGTATCCACCACGGGAACGGACCGTCCCGCCGTCTTCACCCGCAGGATCTCGTCATCTTCCTTCCGCAGCAGGGCCACCGCCCCAGCAGACCCGTGAGTGAGCAGCACTAAGCGGACCCCCAGGCTTAAGGCCCGGCGCAGCGCGGTTGGGAGGTCCTGATCCGGGTAGATATAGGCCAGATCTTCGGCAGAGACCTTAAGGATATGCACCGCCTTGAGCCAGCCTTCAAACCGGCGGATATAGGCCTCCCGGTCAGGGATCATGAAGGGCCGGATATTGGGGTCCAAGGAGATGAGCCGCCCCGCGCTCCCTGCGTACTCCCGGAAGATCACGGACTCAATGGCCGAGGCGCTGGGCTCCATGGTCATGGCAATGGAACCAAAGAGGAGGCACCGGACCGCGTCCGGCAGGGGATTCGGCATATCCTCTGGGCACAGGGACCGGTCTGCGGTTCCCTGGGTATAGAAGCTATACTCCGGCCCTTTGCCGGATGGGAGATGGACAAAGGCCAAAGTGGTAGGCTCAGGGGAGCGGATAAGCAGGTCCGTGTATACCTGGTTTTGCCGGAGCGTGGCTACCAAACGTTCTCCAAAGAAATCCCGGGACAGCCGCCCCAGGAACCGCACCCGTACGCCTAATCGCGCAATCGCCAAGGCCGTGTTAAAAGGACTCCCCCCCGGAATGGGCAGGGACACCATATCCATCAACGCTTCACCGCAGCATACTATCATCTATATCTCCTTACCGTGTAGTTACCATTCGCCCTGGAGGTCATTGGGGTCAGACCTGGTCGAAGCAATCCTTCGCTTCACGCACAATGATCCGTATGCCCCTTCACAACTTCAGCGGGACCTTACCAGGACAGGGCCGCGCCGATGGCGCCGGCATAAGCCCCCTGGGGCGCGGGGATGAGGGTGAGGCCCAAGGTACGGCCCAGAGTACGGCGAATACCAGGGCTCTCCGCAAGACCCCCGGTGAGAACCACCGGAGGCTCAAGAGGTATACGCCCGGCGAGGCTCGCGATCCGTCCGGCCATGGCGGAAACCAC
>JAITJK010000006.1 GCA_031278935.1 Spirochaetaceae bacterium
GTCCTCATCCAGTCCAAGGTTGTTTTCATCAAAATTGATAAACACCGAAAAATGATCCTTGGCTATCTTCGCCGCCTCCGCCAGGGCGTCATCGGGCTTAATGGTTCCATCGGTCCAGACTTCAAGAACCAGCTTGTCATAGTCGCTGCGCTGCCCCACCCGGGTAGGCTCCACCGCAAACTTAACTTTTTTAACCGGCGAAAAAATAGCGTCCATGGGTATGGTGCCAATCACCTCCACGTAGCGCTCATTCACCTCCGAGGGGATATACCCCCGGCCAAGATCAATCTGCACCTCAAACTCCAGGCGGGCATCGTCCATGAGGGTCATAATATGCTGGCCGGAGCTTAACACCTCCACCTGGCCGGTGCGTTCAAAATTGTCGCTCTTGATCTCCCCTTTTCCGGACCATTCATACATCAGTATGTCCTGTTCCGTTTCCTGGGGAAGTTTAAGCCGGATCTGTTTGAGGTTGTTGATAACCTCCAGGGTATCCTCCACAATGTTGGGGATGGTCTCAAATTCGCTGGAAACGCTGTGGGCAACCCCTTCCGCGTCATAAGAGGTAATCTTAACCGCGGTGATCGCGTAGCCCCGTATTGAGGAAAGGAGGACCCTCCGGAGGGTGTTGCCCAGGGTCGTGCCGAATCCCGGTTCAAAGGGAGCGGCGGTAAATTTGCCATAATTCGGCTTAAGCTCGCCATGTTCAAAGGTAATACCTTTAGGGCGTTTGAATCCTTTAAGCAGGTTCTTACGGGCCATGGGAACTCCTTATTTTGAATACAATTCAACGATCATCTGTTCTTTGATGTCCGCCAAATCGGTAATGTCGCTGCGCCGCGGTGAAGCAAGGAAAACGCCCTTCATTGCGTCCGGGTCCAGTTGCAGCCAGGGCATAACCCCGGCCTTGCCGAATTCTTTCAGGGCTTCTTTTATAACTACCAAATTCCTGCTCTTTTCTTTAATCTCGATCACATCCTCGGGCTTTACCAGGTATGAGGGTATATTTACCCGCTGACCGTTCACCCACACGTGGCCGTGCAACACGATCTGACGGGCCTGGCTCCGGCTCACCGCAAAGCGCATACGGTAGACCACATTGTCCAGCCGGCGTTCCAGCAGCACGAACAGGTTCTCGCCGGTAATGCCGGGCATACGGAGAGCGCGGTCAAAGAAGAGACTGAACTGTCTCTCCTGCATACCGTAAATTCTCTTGAGCTTTTGCTTCTCCCTTAGCTGAATGCCGTAATCGGAGCGTTTCCCCGGCCTCGCCTTGGGATCCTTCCCCGGCGCGGGGCGTTTTTTATTGATCGGGCAACGATCGCTCTTACAGCGATCCCCCTTGAGCATCAGCTTTTTCTGCTCCGCCCGACAGAGCCGGCAAACCGGCCCGGTATATCTTGCCATGGTACTATATCCTCCCCTAGATGCGCCGGGTCTTGCGCGGCCGGCAACCATTATGCGGAATGGGCGTAACGTCGTTGATGGACCTTACCTTAATGCCCAGCGCGCCGAGCTGGCGAATCGCCGACTCCCGCCCAATGCCGGGGCCCTTCACGTACACGTGCACCTCCCTCAGCCCCACCTGCACGGCCTTGGAAGCCGCGGTTTCCGTAACGGTCTGCGCCGCAAAGGGAGTTGACTTTTTTGCCCCCCGGAAACCCAAACCGCCGGAACTGGCCCAGGAAATTGCGTTCCCCATCAGATCCGTGATGGTCACGATGGTGTTGTTAAACGTAGCCTGTATATATACGTTTCCCTCATAGACGGATTTTTTCTCTTTCCGCTTCTTCGTATTTTTCGTACTGGCAGCCACTCATTCCTCCAACTATGTCATACGGACGCCGGCAAAGGCCGGTTCCCGCTACTTCTTCTTCCCGGCCACGGTCTTTTTCTTGCCCTTGCGGGTGCGGGCGTTGGTCCGCGTCCGCTGGCCCCGCAGGGGCAGGCCCTTGCGGTGCCGCAAACCCCGGTAACAGCCTATATCCATAAGCCGCTTAATATTCAACGCAATCTCGGTGCGTAGGCGGCCTTCGACCTTATAATCGTTTTCAATGAGCTGCCGTAGCTCGTTCAGCTCCTCCGGGGACAGATCGTTGATCCGCCTTAGGGGATCGATCTTCGCCGTCGCGCAGATATCGTCGGCGCTGGACCGGCCAATCCCGAAAATATAGGTCAACGCAATATTTACGTGCTTATTGGGGAGGTCAACCCCCGCTATACGCGCCATACGCTCTCCTAGCCTTGCTTCTGCTTATGCTTTGGGTTCTGGCAAATGATACGGATAATACCGTTCCGCTTAATCACCTTGCATTTGTCGCAAATCGGTTTAACACTGGTTCGGACTTTCATCCCCTGCTCTCCTTAGACCCCCAGGGTTCAACCAAGGGGGTAGCTTACTATTAAAACGAATTGTATGCAATTCGTCAATCCTATCGGCCAATTTCAAAATCCGGCATTTTGGAACCGCCTCCTCCTACAGATTCCGGCCCCGCAAACGGCCCCGTTTGGTCAAGCCGTCGTGGTAGTGCATTTTCAGAAGCGCCTCCACCTGGCTCATGGTGTCCAGGTCAACTCCCACCAGGATCAACAGGGAGGTCCCCCCCATAAGGTACGATATGGAGGAGGGGAAATTGAACAGGTACTGTATCAGCGTGGGCAGCACCGCAATCACCGCCAAATACAGGGAGCCGGGAAGCACAATCCGGTTCAATATCCTGGTAAGGTACTCCTCAATTCTTTCGGTCCGGATGCCCGGTATGGAGCCGCCGTTTTCCCGGATGTTCTTGGCAATTTCTATGGGATTCAGGCTTACCTGGGTATAGAAATAGGCAAAGAAAATGATGAGGATCACGTACAGAACGTTGTACAAGGCGCCCCTGGGGCTTAACACCCGGGAAACCGCCGCGAGCCAGGCCACATTGCCCCCGATGGTGGAAGCGATCTGGAGGGGAAAGGTGAGGATCGACGAGGCGAAGATCACCGGAATAACCCCGGAGGGGTTAATCTTAAAGGGAATGTAGGTATTCTGGGCGCCGTACATCCTCCGGCCAACCACCCGTTTGGCGTAATGGACCGGTATCTTTCGTTGTCCCTGCTGCTCAAAGATGACCAGGGCCACCACCGCCACGAACATGACAAAGACCACGATCACGAACACCAGGTTAAGGTCCCCGCTCCGCACCTGGCCAAAGAGCTCCCACAAAGCGTTGGGGAGCCGCGCCACGATGCCGGCAAAAATCAGCAGGGAGATGCCGTTCCCTATGCCCCGCTGGGTGATCTGCTCTCCCATCCACATGAGAAACATGGTTCCCGTGGTGACGGTAAGCATCGCCAAAAGGGTAAAGGGCAACAGATTCAGGGTCAGCAGATTTTCCACGCTCCGGGAAATGCTTTGGGCGTATTGGGTGACGGCAAAGGACTGGATAAGGCACACCGCCACCGTGCCGATGCGCTGGTAGGCCTGTATCTTCTTCCTCCCCCCCTCTTCCTGGGATATCTTCTTCAAGCTGGGGAAAACGATAAGGAGGAGCTGCATGATGATGGACATGGAGATATAGGGCATGATGCCC
>JAITJK010000025.1 GCA_031278935.1 Spirochaetaceae bacterium
GCCGCCGCCCCCGCCGCCTCATACGCTTTCCCTATGGCCAGGTAGGGAAAGTCCGGGGCAATAAGGCCTTTGGAGGGAGAGCCTCGTTTTACCTCACAAATGAAAGACCAGCCCTCCGCAGCCAGGGCCTTTTCAAAACGGAAGGCTCGTTCCGGGGAATCCGCTGCCGCCGCTTCCTGGGCCGCCGCTTGCAATGCCGAAAGGGGCCGACGCGCCATAGCCTCCACCACGCGCTTACGGGTACTCGCTGCCAGGGTATCCAGAATCACGAAGACCCCTCCGCCGTCTTAGGGGTATAGGCGATAAGGGCCTCCAGTTGGGCCAGGGCTTTCCCGCTGTCAATGATCTCCGCGGCCAGGCGGATTCCTTCTTTAATAGAGATGCTGGGCCGAGCCACATACAAGGCCGCCGCCGCATTGAGCAAGATGGCGTCCCGTTTCGGCCCCGCCGCGCCGGAAAGGATCTCCCGGGTAATCCGGGCGTTTTCCCTGGGAATCCCACCCTCCAGGTCCGTTTTTCTACAGCGCCGCAGCCCCAGGTCTTCCGGTTCAATCCGGTAGGTCTTCAGGGCCCCATCCCGGACTTCGCAGACCTCCGTAGCCGCGCTCATGGACAGTTCGTCCAGCCCGTCCAAGCCGTACACCACCAGGGCGTTTTTCACCCCCAGGTTGACCAGCACCTGGGCCATGGGTTTAATGAGGTCCGCGTCATAGACCCCCAGCAATTCCATATTGGCCCCCGCAGGATTAGCCAAGGGACCTAAGATGTTGAAAATGGTCCTAATCCCTAATTCTTTTCGCACTGGAGCCACGTATTTCATGGAAATATGATAGTTTTGGGCAAAAAGAAAACAAAAGTTGAGGGTTTTTAAGAGATTCAGGCTCTCATCTGGGCTCATGGTTATGTTAACCCCCAGGGCCTCAAGCACATCTGCAGCCCCGGACTTGCTGGAAGCCGCTCGGTTACCGTGTTTCGCCACTGGAACCCCCGCTGCAGAGACTACCAAGGCCGCCGTGGTGGAAATATTAAAGGAATTGGATCTATCCCCCCCGGTACCCACGATTTCAAGGACGTCCTGGTCATGGAGAATCCTGATGCAGTGCTTACGCATCCCCGCAGCGGCGGCGGTGATTTCCTCGATGGTCTCTCCCTTCACCGCCATGGCGGTCAAGAAGGCCGCCATCTGAATATCCCTGGCCTTGCCGCTCATGATCTCGTCCATCACCGCTTCCACCAGGGCATAGCTTAAATTTTCCCGGTTCACCGCCCGGGCAATCGCTTCCTTAATCATCCTCATCCTCCTTGGAGGCGTAGGCGTAGTTGGGAGGAATGGCTCCCTCCGCTTCAGCACGCCTCTTTTAAAAAATTTCGCAGAATCTGCGGGCCCAGAGGGGTCAATACCGACTCAGGGTGAAACTGCACGCCGTAGACCGGGTATTCCCGGTGCTCCAGAGCCATCACCTCCCCCGCCTCGGTCCAGGCCGTAACCCGCAGGGTATCGGGAACCGTCTGGGGATCCACCACCAGGGAATGATACCGTCCGGCTTCTATCCGGGAGGGTAGCCCCGCGAAAAGGGGACGGCTCCGGTCCACCTGTATTGCCGACGCCTTGCCGTGCATTACCTGCTGGGCATAGCCTATCACCGCGCCGTAGACTTCCCCAATGGCCTGATGCCCCAGGCATACTCCCAGAATCGGAATCTTCCCGCCGAATTGGGCGATCACTCCCTCGCAGATCCCAGCCTCTTTGGGGCGGCCCGGTCCCGGAGACAGCACCAGGTGACTGGGCCGCAGGACCACAATGTCTGAGAGGGACACCTTGTCGTTACGCACCACTTTGATATCGGGATTCAAGGCTCCTAAGAGCTGATAGAGGTTATAGGAAAAACTGTCGTAGTTGTCGATGAGCAGGATCATACCTGGTCCTCCTTAGGGCGGTCTAGGGATTCCGCTTCTTTCATGGCCAACATCACGGCCTTGAGCTTGTTATTACATTCCTCAAACTCCCGTTCCGGCACGCTGTCCGCCACAATCCCCGCGCCGGAGCGGATGAAGACCTTGCCATTCTTCTTAAACACCAAGCGGATGGCGATACAGGTATCCATAGCCCCGGAAAAGCCCAGATAGCCCAGGGCGCCGCCGTAGATCCCCCGCTTGTTGTTCTCCAGTTCGTTGATGATCTTGCAGGCCCGGATTTTCGGGGCTCCTGAAAGCGTTCCTGCGGGAAGTACCGCGTCTATGGCGTCAAGCGCGGTTTTGCCTTCTCGCAAACGCCCCCGAACCGTGGAACCTAGGTGCATCACATGGGAAAACCGCTCCACCACCCGGTATTTTTCTACCTGCACCGTGCCGAAGAGGGAAATCTTTCCCAGATCGTTGCGCCCCAGGTCTACCAGCATGGTATGTTCCGCTAGTTCTTTCGGGTCCGCTAAGAGCTCCTGTTCCAGAGCCGCGTCTTCCTCCGCCGTCGCGCCTCGGGGACGGGTACCGGCCAAAGGAAAGGTAAACACCTGGTCATCCACGACTTTCACCATGGTTTCCGGAGACGATCCGGCAATCTCTAGGTCTTCGCTGGAAAAATAGAACATATAAGGGGAGGGATTGATCCGCCGCAGGGTCTGGTAGGTGGTAAAAAGGCTGCCCTCCGCCTCGGCGGTCAGCCGGTTGGACAAGACCACCTGGAAAATATCCCCCTCCCGGATGTAGGCCTTGGCCCGTTCGACCAGTTCACCGTACTGCTTCTCATCAAAAAGCCTTTGGAAGGCGCTACGGATCCGCAAGGCCGCAGGCTCCGCAGCGTTTCCAGTCTGAATAAGCGCGGCGAGATGCTCCAGTTCCCC
>JAITJK010000072.1 GCA_031278935.1 Spirochaetaceae bacterium
TTTAAGCCTTAATTTT
Source organism: Spirochaetaceae bacterium (assembly GCA_031278935.1). Lineage (GTDB taxonomy): Bacteria > Spirochaetota > Spirochaetia > Treponematales > Breznakiellaceae > JAIRLU01. Next base: position 17 of record JAITJK010000072.1, read on the forward strand.
TCAGGATGCAACGAGAAATATTTTTTTTCTGCTATAGCCCCGGCCCCCCAAAACCGATAGGCCGGGGCAAGGGTGTAACCATACCATAATCCTGGCCCTTTAATAGGTACGGCTCCCCACGGGGCTCCTCATACAAAGGGTGGGAAGAAATTACCCGGTGAAGGGGAACAGGCCAGGCAATTTTTTCTCACTATGGTCCCCAATGACGGGGTTTGTGCGGCGGGGAGTAGCGTTTTCACTTGGCACGGTTTTTGCGTTATTATAGAGAGGAGTTACCCTGATGCAGCGGATGTTTTTAACGTTAGTCTTCATGGGATGCGTGCTGTTGCTCGGCCCCGCAGTCCCCGGGCGCGGCGAGGAAAGGCCGCCGCCCCGAAGCCTCTCCCTGGACGAAGCGGTGGAAGCCGCAGCCACCCAAAGTTTAAGCCTCCAAAAAAGCGCCATAGACGTAAAAATTGCCCACTATGCTGCCACCCACCTGTGGTCGGAACTCTTTCCCTCCCTGAGCGCCGGCGCGGGAGTAAGTTACAGTACGCCCCTCTTTACCGGCCAGGGGTTTCGCCTGGACCAAAGCGGGGTAGGCTATAGCGTTTCTGCAAGCCTCAGCCTCAATCTCCAAACCGGCCTGCCCAGCGCCATGCACCTCATCCAAGTAGCCTACCAAACCGAGCTATTGAACTATGAACAGGCCCGGCGGCAGTTGGCCATCCAAGTTACCAAGACCTTCTACACCTTGCTCGCCGATAAAAACCGCCTGGCTTTCCTGCGAGAAACCCTGGATCTGGCGGAAAAACAGCGGGAAAAAAGCCGCGTCGCCTTTGACTACGGCCTTATGGGCGAGCTGGGGTATCTGCAAACTCAACTCAGTATGGAAACCGCCCGACTGGAGCTGAATAAGGCCCAGAGCGCCTATGATACGGCTCTGACGGACTTTCTCCTCTTGTTAGGTTTAGGTGATGATCCAGTCGAGTTGGCGGGAAGCCTTGAAATAGAGCCCTGGGAGGCTGACCCAGAAGCCCTGATCCACCAATACCTGGCCCAGCGCCCAGATGTCCAGAGTATGTACAAGGAGATTGAACGCTTAGAAACCGAGGAACGGCGCACCCGCTGGAACGCAAAAGCCCCGTCCGTGAGCCTGGGGCTGCAATGGCGGGGAAGCGGGGAGCCATCCGGTACTTTTTCCGACAACCTCAGCGGCAGCGTCAACCTTTCCATCCCCCTAGACCCCTGGATTCCCGGTACCAAGAACAGCCAGGCCATTACTAAAGCCAGTGCAGCAGTGGAAAAAGCTCAGTTGGACCTAAAAAACACCGAACTTACCGCCAGGTCCCAGATCCGTTCCCTCACGGCGAACCTACACCGCTCCTGGGAGAGCCTGGCTATCGCCCGGCTGCGCGCGGAGATTGCCCAGCGGACCTATACCTTGACGGAACAGGGCTTCACCCAGGGTACGGTGGAATTCCTGGAACTGGAAACAACCCGCAGTAAATGGGCCGAGGCCCGGCAGCAACTCATGGACGGCGAATTGGCCTATGCTCTGTTGCTCCTGGACCTATACGCCGCTTTAAACCTCGACCAAAGGAGTATAAAGTAAATGTTACCCAAGATCCCCCTCATCCCCAAGCGGATCGTTAGCGGCGGTATGGTCGCCCTTATGCTGGCCTTCTCAGGACTTATCGGCTTTTCCTTGGGAACCCGGCATACAAGCCCGGCTCAAGCCCGGTCCACCGCATCGGGTGGCAGGCCTTCAGACCCGGCCCAAGGCCCCGCCGGCCCCCAGTCAGGGCCCGGACCTGGCAGTCAAGGCAGCCCAGGAACGAAATCCGGGGCGCGGAACGCCCTAGCGGTTCGGGTCCAGGAGCTGCGCCTGGGAGCCATCGAAACCAGGGTGCTTATCAACGGCGATGTCATCCCCCAGACCCAGGTGGCGGTGTACCCCACCGTGGGGGGGAAGCTCACCGAGGTCCGGTTCCAAGTGGGGGATAGGGTGCGCGAGGGGGATATTTTGGCTATGGTAGACCCTTCCCGGCCCGGTGAGGTTTATGCCCAAAACCCAGTACGGGCCCCGGTTTCCGGGACCATCCTCCTTTCCCCCCTTTCTCCCGGAGACACGGTCAGCACTCAAACGGTGCTGTACCAGGTGGGGGAGCTATCCCGGCTGTACATAGAGACCTTTGTACCGGAACGGTTTTCCCAGGCGGCCCAGAAGGGGCTCGCCGCCCAGGTCTCCCTGGAAGCCTTGAGTGGAGAAACCTTTGACGCTCTGGTGGATGCGGTGAGCCCAGTCTTGGACCCTGCCAGCCGCACCGTGAAGATCCGTCTGCGCTTTACCCGCCAGGATCCCCGTATCCGGGTGGGTATGTTCGCCCAGGTGAACCTAGTAACCCAAAGCCGCACGGACGTCCTAGTCGTCCCCCGGGAAGCGGTGATCAACACCTACGGATCCTGGATCGCCTTCGTGGTTACCGGCGAAGGGCGGGCAGAGCGCCGGGAACTGCGTCTGGGCTTAGAAGGGGAGGACGCCCTGGAGGTACTGAGTGGCTTGGCCCTGGGAGAACAGGTGGTTATCGCGGGGCAGAACTTTCTTTCCGACGCGGATCCGGTCCGGGTGGTGCCCTAATGAATCGCGTAAGCATTTCTACCTACTCGGTGAAACGACCTGTAACCATTGTAGTCTTGTACGCCCTGGCTATGGGTGTGGCCGCGACTTTGGTGCCTCATATCGCAGTGGACCTCTACCCCTCCACCAGTCGGCCGGTTTTGTCCATATTCACCAGTTTCCCCGGAGCAGGACCCGCAGATGTGGAACAGAACATTACCATCCCCCTGGAACGGGCCCTAGCTTCCTCCCGGGGCCTTGAGAGCCTTTCCAGCAGTTCGTCTTTTGAAAGCAGCTCTATCAACCTCAACTATGCCTACGGCACGGATATGGACAAGGCCATGACCGACGCCCAGACCCTGGTGAATCGCCTGGCCAATTCCCTACCCGATGGCGCAGGCGCCCCCACGGTACGGCGCTTTGATATGTCCGCCATGCCCATAATGCGCCTCATCGTCCGGGGCAATTATCCCCCGGATCAGCTCCGGCTCCTGGCGGAAAACGAAATCCTCTCCGGCATCGAGCGCATCGACGGGGTGGCTTCTGCAGAAGTTACCGGGGGTACCACCCAGATCATCCAGGTGGAGGTTTCCTTAAACCGCCTCGAGGCCTTTAGCCTCACCCTCCAGGACGTGAGCGCCGCGCTGAAGGGGCAGAACATTCTTTCAAGCGGCGGCAGCCTCACTCGGGGGGTGCGAGAATACCAGCTCTTGACCAAGCAGGAACTGACGAGCCTGGACCAAATAAAACGGCTGGTGGTGAAAACCCTCAGCGTCTCGGCTCAAAGCCAAGGGAGCCTGGCTAACCGTTCTCAGGTGGTACGCCTGGAAGACATTGCCACGGTGCGATTGGCCTATAACGACAACGCCACCCGAGTCTCGGTGAACGGCCAGAGCGGGGTCTACATTCAAGTTACCAGTGAAAGCGACAGCAACCAAGTCCAGGTGGCCACCCGGGTACGCGCCGCCTTGGAGGGCATCAACACCGCCCTGCCCCAGGGCGTTACCCTAGAGGTACTGTCGGACAACACCTCCCTTATCAGCGCCACCCTGAACCAGGTCTATTCCAACGCTCTACAAGGAGCGCTTCTTTCCATGATCATCCTCTTCATCTTCCTGCGGAACATTAAGGGAACCCTCATCATCGGCTTATCCATCCCCATATCCATACTCCTCACCCTCATGTTTATGGCGGTGTTCGGCTTTACCTTGAATCTCCTCACCATGACGGGCCTTATCTTGGGCTTGGGCATGACCGTAGACGCCTCCATTGTGATCCTGGACAACGTCCACAATTACCGAGAACGGGGGGCCAAGGCGGAAATCGCCGCCATCCTGGGTAGCCAAGAGATGACCCGAGCGATCATCACCTCCACCTCCACTACCTTATGCGTGTTCATCCCCCTCATTATCTACAAAAACGACCTAGAGATGATGGGCCAGCTCTTTAGCGACCTGATCTTCACGGTGGTGATTTCCCTTATCTGCTCCCTCGTGGTGGCGCTAACCCTCGTGCCAAGCCTCTGCGGTTCCATCCTGCGCCTGGACACCCGTAAGCAAAAGCCCTTGAAAAGCCGGCTCCTGCGCTTCTTGGACCGTAAACTGGCCCGTTTCTTCACGGTTCTGGACGAGGGCTATACCCAAGCCATCCACTACTGTCTGGATCACCGACTCTTGGTCCTCCTTTTGGTGGTGCTCATCCTGGTCTTCTCCCTCCTCCAGTTTAATGGCATCGGGATGAATCTCTTTATCCGGGCACGAACCGACGATTCCATCAGTCTGAACATTACCATGCCCCCAGGTACTCCCATCGATCGCACCGAAGGGGTCTTGGAAGACCTCGCGGCGATTATCCGGAAGGAGGTTCAGGGCTACCGGAACATCATCCTCACCACGCGGCGCAGTGGTACCAGCGCCATTCAGATAACCCTGCCCCCACCGGCGGAACAGCTCGATACTCCGGACCGGATCACGGCTAAACTCACCCCCTATATCGCCACCTTTCCTGGGGTTCAGGTGGTGTTCCGAGCGGGCCGTTCCATGGGATCAACCCAGGCGGTAGAGATCGCCCTCTCGTCCCGGGACGCCCAGGCTCTGATGGAAACCGCCACGGAAATCAAAGGCATCATGCTGCGGTATCTGCCGGAAATCGAAAATCCCGAGGTGAATCTCGACGAAGGGGCGCCTGAGCTTTCGATTGAGATTGACCGGGACCGGGCTGCGGCGTTGGGGGTCTCCCTCTCGGCCATTGCTACAGAAATCCGTACCGCCATGAACGGGACCACCGCCACCACCATCAGCCAGGGGGACAAGCTCATCAATGTGAACGTCATGCTTCGGGAGGAAGACCGCATCGGACTCCCGAACTTGGACGCCCTCTTCGTCTTGAGCCGGAGCGGCGCAAGGGTTTCTCTCTCCAACCTGGCCACCATTACCGAAGGCCGCGCCACCAGTTCCATCCGCCGGGAAAACCAGGAGCGGGTGCTCAGGATCTCAGGAGACCTGCCCCAAGGCATGGCCGCCACGGAGATGCAGCAGCGCCTAGAAGAAACCCTGCGCCAGTATCTAGTTCCCCGGGAGGGCGTAACGGTGCGCTATCTGGGGGAAGCTACGGAGATTCAGGCCTATAACCGCCGGTTTCTCTTCATTATCGCCGCAGCGGTTTTCCTGGTGTTCGGGCTTATGGCCAGTCAGTTTGAGTCCTTTATCGACCCCCTTATCATCTTTTTCTCCATCCCTCTGCTGTTTATCGGGGTAATCTGGATATACAAGATTGGCAACGAAGCCATGTCGGTATTTTCCGCCGTGGGGATCGTGGCCTTAGTGGGGGTGGTGGTAAACAACGGCATAGTGCTCGTGGACTATACCAACACCCTACGGGCCCGGGGGCTTACGGTACGGGAAGCCTGTCTCGCGGCGGGGAAGAATCGGCTGCGCCCCATCCTGATGACCAGTCTCACCACCATTTTGGGCATGGTACCCATCGCATTTTTCCCAGGCCCAGGGGCCGACACCATTCAGCCTATTGGTAAGACCTTTGTGGGAGGCCTCACGGTGAGCTCTTTTATGACCCTCCTCCTCACCCCCGTCCTCTACTCCATCTGCCACCATCTGCCATGGAGGCGTTAGGGGGCCGCAAGACTAAAGTATAGGGGCTACACCCTCAAGAGGCATCTCCTCGCCATGGACCTTCCTTCAATAAACCCTTTGATCCGCAGGAAGGTAAATTGCCGATCCAGTCATTAGAGTTGTTTAAAAACTGAAGTTTTTAAACAACTTCCGCTGAAAAATAGCAAAATGTGGAGCATTTTGCAGGACTTGTTCGATAACCAACCGGGTTATTGAACAAGTCCATTGTATGATTTTGTATACAACTATACATAAAAAGCATCGACCTTGGTTCTCCGAGAGCTGGTTTCGGGTCTTTGAGAGAGGACATTGGCTCTCAGAGAGCCGTCTTTCCCTCTAAAAGACTCAAACGAGAAAGGTTAAGAGAGCAATTAGACTCTTTTAGCACGGACATCGGCTTTTGGAGAGAGGGAATCAGTTCTTTTAGAATCAAATAGCCATACGGTCCTATAGAAAACGGGATACAGACCCAGGCCTGATGGACGGAGAAAATGACTTCCCCGTCTTTTCAAAACGTCATCTGCTTGCGGAAGCCACAATAAAAGGCGTAAGAGCCATTCTTTCAGGAACCGCCAAGGGTTTGGTAAACCTCGACAGTGAATGCCCGCAGTGCAGTCCCCGTAGATACCCATAAACGGGCAGGAGCATCTGCCCCCTCGCAATAACGTATTTATCGTGAGTTCGGCAACACGAGGTCTGACCCCAAAGTGGCAAAGACCCCAGGCGAGACGCAACCCGACACCTAAACGCCACGGCCAGTCCGGGGCTTTAAACGCTCAGGCGGGCTTGGCAGGGGGGAGGGGATTCGGATACAGTCTCTTATGCACCAGTATCGTATCCAGGGTGGTTATCCTATCCAGGGAACAATCCAGGCCAGCGGCAATAAAAATGCTGCCTTGCCCTGCATCGCCGCCGCGCTTTTAACCGATGAACCGGTTACCCTTAAAAATATCCCCCATATCGAAGACGTCCAGGTTATGTTGGAGGTCTACCAGTCCCTGGGTGGAACGGTGCAAACCCTCTCGACTAATGCATATCGCATGAGCCTGGGGAATATCAAAACTTCCGCCATCCCCGAAGAATATGCCCACAAAATCCGGGCCTCCATCCTGTTCGCCGGCCCCTTATTGGCCAGAACCGGGAAAGCTATACTACCGCCCCCCGGCGGAGATGTCATTGGTCGGCGTCGGCTGGATACTCACTTCCTTGCCTTAACCGAACTGGGAGCGTCCGTCGCCAGTAATGGCGCCTTCACTTTTAGCGCCCCCACCCTGCAGGGGGCGGATATATTCCTTGATGAAGCCTCGGTTACGGCCACAGAAAACGCCCTCATGGCGGCGGTCCTGGCTCGGGGAGAAACCATCCTTACCAACGCGGCCAGTGAACCCCACGTACAAGACCTGTGCCGGATGCTGGTCTCTATGGGCGCACGAATCCAGGGTATCGGCTCCAATATTCTCACCATCCAAGGGGTTGCGAAACTCGCCGGCTGCGAGTTTACTATCGGGACCGATTTCATGGAGGTCGGTTCCTTCATCGGCCTCGCCGCAGTTACCCGGGGGGAGCTGTACATTCAGGGGCCAGTCGTCCAGGACCTTCGGCCTACGAAAATAGCCTTCAGTAAGTTGGGCATCACCTGGGAACATGAGGGGACCACCGTACACGTCCCGGAGAAGCAGGCCCTCACCGTAAACTGCGACTTAGGGGGCATGATCCCCAAGATCGACGACGCCCCTTGGCCGGGCTTCCCCCCGGACCTGACCAGCATCATCACCGTGGTAGCCACCCAGGTTACCGGTACGGTGCTGGTTCATGAAAAAATGTTTGAGTCCAGGATGTTCTTCGTGGATAAGCTCATTGGCATGGGTGCACGGATTGTCCTCTGTGACCCCCACCGGGCGGTGATCTCCGGGCCCACGACCCTTTCGGGGTCCGAATTGCATAGCCCAGACGTACGGGCCGGCATGGCGATGGTGATTGCCGCCATGTGCGCCCAGGGAAACAGCATCATCCACAACGTCTACCAAATAGAACGGGGTTATGAGCAGTTGGTTGCCCGGCTCTCCTCCCTAGGGGGCAGAATTCACCGAGGCTCCTGAAGCAGTCGGCTGGGCGGCTAAGTACAGGAGCGAAACCACCAGTACGATAAGGGGGCCCAACGTGAAAAGCCCCAGGGAAAAGGGAAATCCCAGGAAGATAACCGACCAAATACCCAAGGTGTTGAGGATGCTCAGGTATATCAGCCCGATCCCGTAGCATACCACCGGAAGGATGACCAGCATGGGAAAGATCTGCCAGGCCCGACGGCGGGCGCGATACCGGGCGCCTAGGACAATACAGACGATGGCGATGGGTAGAAACAGGGTAGGCTCCGATAAACGATAGACAATTTCCGCTTGAAACACCTTGGGGATATACCCGTAAGACTGGATGTTTTCTACCGTCCTAAAGAGATCCGCGATTGAAAGGGAATCCATACCCTCGCTCAGTTTGGCCAAGAGCAGAAAATCCCTATAGCTTACATCCAGGACTACCTGGGTGGCTCCCATCTGGTCTGGGTCCTGATGTATCCATATCGGGCGGTACTGCCGGGCAGACTGGCGATCCAAGGCCAGCATCTTCACCATCACCTGGGATCCCTCCTCACCCTCCAGAGGAACGATTTGGGCATAGGGCGCAGTGAGGTGGTAGCGCAGGGATCCATCCTGCTCCAAGGCCATAATCTCAATGTCCCGCCCATAGGAAATGCTCTCAAAGCCCCAAAACCAGGGGATGCGGACAATCATCCGCCCGTCCTCAAGGGGGAGGGAAAAAATCCTGAGGGGCAAAGCTGCTCCCACGCTCAAGGTGATTTCATCGCTGAAAAACGCCTGCACCTGTACCCCCTGCTCGCTGAGGATGAGGAATTTGGCCACGTCGGGATCCCCAGGATTCTTGTCGAAAAACTCCCGGAACATATAATAGGCCGTGATCCAGTCGCCGGCTAACATGGCCTCATACCCCTGCCGTTTCTGGTGATACAGGGCGTAGGCGTAGAGCTCCTGGCTATGAGGCTCCAGTTTACCCAGGGCGTCCCAGGCTTGGCGGGCGATCTCTGTGCCCTGGATCGCGCTCTTGCTACCTTGAGGGCCTATACGGGTGGCCAAGAGGCCAAGCCAGTGGGCGTCGTAGTACCGTTCATCTCGCAACCGGACGGCGGCCATAGCCAGGGCCTCCGGTGCGTTTATGGGCTGCCGCTGTCCCGGCAACCCCGTATACAGGTCCACCCCTTCTTTAAAGGTCTGCTGGAATTCCCGTATGGCTTCCCGCCGGGCATTGGCCTGGGCGGTCTGCCACTCCTCCATACTGATGGTAGCCTCTACCCGCAAGTCGCTGATTTCCGGACTCTCAGGCCAGATCCGCTCGCACAGAGCGATAAACTGGCTTGCTTCGGGCCATTCCTGCATCGCCGCGTGAATCTGGGCCTTCTCTTTGGACAAGGTGAACAGTTGCCCCTGGGACTGTAGATAATCCTCGACTTTCCGGGCATGAGGAAAAGCCAGGAATACCAGGAACCCATACAGCACCGTCGCCCCAATAGCGATGTATATAGGAATCCTAAAAGAGGCCAAACGCCCGGTATGCCGCGGAGCAGGCTCCTGATGCCGGGCTGAGAATATTCCATAAGGAAGGATGAGACCGGTCATGGCTAAGGCGGGAAACAGGTTGCAAATCGAGAGGAACCCCTGGATTAGGTTCCAGGTGTAGGTATAAATCGGTAGGGGCGGCAATTCCCGAGGAAACAGAAATTGAAAACCCATAATAGCGAGCCCCGAGAGGAGAAAGTAGAGTATAAAAAGTCCCAGGGGAACAAAGAAGGACATTTCATAGCGCTTAATCGACTTCTGGGGCATACATTCTCCGTTGTTTGACCAATACTGACACCCCGGTATAGAGCAACAAGAGGATACCCAGGGCGTAAAGGATAAGGGGACTGAGCAGGGCTTGAGGAATCAGGGAGCCTGAGAGCAAGAAAAGATTCCGCTGGGTCCGGGGCATATTGAGCAGAGCTTCCAGAGCCAGGACCCCTCGGAAAACCAGGATGCCAATACCGAGGTTCGCCAGGGGCCAGGCACCTAGCGTAAAGAAACAGCGCAGAGAACTGAGCACGAGGATAAGCCCCCCAGCATAGAGCATAAAGGCGGGAAACCCTTGATTGAGGCGGCTGCGGAATTGGGTGGCAGTGGAGGCCAAATCCCGGAGGATCCCCTGGAGAAAAGCCGGGACTTCGGTGCGGAAAGACACCAAGGGGTATCCGAGCCCTTTTTGAAAGGTTTCCTCATCCGGCGTCGCCTCGTATACCAGCCCCGGACCAATCCCTGCAAACACCAGAGGCGTTTGCAGGTTATGGGGATCCGGCAGAAATATCTGGGCTTTATCGGACCGAGCAAGGATAAGCCCGGGGCTGCCTAAGTTCAAGACGGTATTCTGGGAATGGGCGGGCAAGGTCAAGCGCTCAAGTCCCAAGACCAGGACCCCGCTCCATCCCAGGGCCAGGATCGCCACGGTGATAACCGCCTGGAGGATGGGGACACCCACCCGCACGGTGTACCGGAGGGTAAGTAAGATACCCCCATAGAGGGTCAGGGGCAACACCGCCATGCCCAGGAACTTGCCCTCCGGCATGGTGGGTTCCAAGCGGATATACAGCCATTGGATCAGCATGGCTATAATGAACAAACTAGCGAAGCCTATGCTGAAAACGACCGCCACACGCAGAGTATGTTTCATCGTTGCTTCCGCTCCTGTCTTTTCGGGGTATTCAGCCTCTCAATACAAGGCCCGGTATAAAAATAGCATAAAAACGCCCCCTCTACAAGTCTCTTATAGTGCCTCCCACACCCTTCGTCAGAGTACCGTGTTGATTGATACAAGCCCGTCATTACGAGGAACGCAGCGATGAAGCAACCCGGTACTGGATCGCTTCGCTTCGCTCGTAATGGCCTTAGATAAGGACACTCCATAAGACGGAGGAACGGGTGAAACCTGCCAAGGGGTTTAACGCCCATACCCCACGCCCTCCAGGACAGGTAAGGGGTCAGCCCAAGACTACCCGCACCTGGTTTTCAGTTCCCGATGCTTGGACCGGAATACCCCCCTGAACCGGCGCGCCGTTCAGAAATAGTTCCCGGACGCCCTTGCTTACCCCTGCGGGATTCTCCACCTGGATTTCATAGACCCCCCCGCGCCATACCCGGCGGGCGGTGAAACCCTTCCAGGAACGGGGGATACAGGGGTCGAGATACAAGGCGTCAAAGCCCGGACGGATGCCTAAGATATATCGGGTGGCGGCGAAATAACTCCATCCTGCGGAACCGGTCATAAAGGGGTGCCGGGCCCGGCCAAAAGCGCTGTGATCCGGCCCCATGATAAACTGGCAGTAGGAATAAGGCTCGGCTTCCCGAACTTCGATAAGATCGTTCTGGAAAAAAGGACACAAAGCCTCGTAAAACTTCATGGCCCGGTCTCCTCGGCCCAGAACGGCTTCGGCACACCAGGCCCAGGGGTTAGGATGACTGAAAATAGCGGCGTTTTCTTTCACCCCCGGATACACCCGGGTAACAAAGCCGATTTCATCGTCCGTTACGGTATAGGCCGGGGCACAGAGCTTAAGCCCGTAGGGCGTATAAAGATACTCGTTCACCGCATCCATCGCCTTTTCACCCCGCTCTTGGGAGGCCACCCCGGACAGTACGGCCCAGGTGTTGGATTCCATGAACACTTTGCCTTCTTTATTATCCGGAGAGCCGATGGCTCGGCCCGATTGGGTAAAGCCCCGGGTATACCAGGACCCGTTCCATAAGACCGCTTCACTCACTTCCCGCACCCGATCCGCCAAGTCCCCGTAGCGCCGGGCCTCCGCGTCATAGCCGCAATGCTGGGCCAGTTCCACAAAGGCCGTGAGAGCCCAATGGTGGAGGAAGGAAACCATGGCGCTTTCCCCACCCCCGAGGTTAAGACAGTCGTTCCAGTCCGCCCGAAGACCCTTGCACACCCCGTGCTGTCCCACCTGGGTGGCGGAGAAATCGAGAATCTTCGTGAGGTGCTCATACACCGTCCCACTGCCCCCATCGGCATAGGTATACACCTCATCAAGAAACCCGACATCCCCGGTTTCCTTGATATATTCGGTAATGGCAGGCACTAGCCACAGGGCATCATCGGCGCAGACGTCATCAATCCCGTGGATCCGGCTGGAATCCCAGGTGGGAACCACTGTGGGGGAAGTAAAGGCAGCCGGTTTCTGGGGTTCAAACCATTCGGGCTGAAAGAGATGCAACCCATAGCCCTGCGAGGTGAGGCCCTTCAGCAGCTCCACGATCCGGCTGCGGCATTTTTCCGGGTTTGAATGGGGAACGCACATGGCGTCCTGGGCCGTATCCCGGTAGCCTAAGCCCGTGCGGCCCCCTACTTCGATGAAGGAGGCGAACCGGGAAAACATCACGTTGATCTCCGA
>JAITJK010000147.1 GCA_031278935.1 Spirochaetaceae bacterium
CGCCGTTTCCTGCCGTTTGGGCCGCTGGGGATGCAGGGGAAAACAATCTCCCCACCGACTTTCCAATAGCTCATCCACCTCATGAAACAGCGCTTCCAAGGTATCCGTAAAAACTTTCAGTTTGGGATGCATACACATAGTTCTATCCTTATCATACCATGACTTCGCTGGGAAGATGGTCCCTCAGAGGAGGTCTGACCCCAGCACGGGGCAGGCGGCGCGCGGCCTGCTCTCTAATCCCAGGGCATGAAATTTACCGCAACAGTAGGTTATTCCTACATTTTTGTATAGTTTGTAGTATGCTTGACAAAATTGTACATAGTTGTATATAATGAAAACCATGAAGGACTTACTTGAACAGCAGGATGCTGTAAATAAATGGCTGGACCGCTATGGGGTGCGCTTCGGGGTCTATAAAAACGGCGTGTTTAACGAACAGCTCTTCCCTTTTGACCCTATCCCACGGGTCATTCCCGCCAAGGAATGGGAATTCGTCGAGAAGGGACTGGTCCAGCGGGCAGGGGCTTTGAACGCCTTCCTGGCGGATATCTACGGGGATAAGCGAATCGTGCGGGACGGCGTGATACCAGAGGAATTTATCTATTCTTCCAAGGGCTACCTGGTGCAGTGCGAGGGAATCACCCCGGCCAAAAAGATCTATAACCATATCTCCGGTATAGACCTGGTGCAGGAAGAGGACGGGTCGTGGATCGTGCTGGAGGATAACCTACGCATCCCTTCCGGCGCGTCCTATCCCATCATCGCCCGGGATATAACCCGAAGAGTGTCCCCGGACACCTTTACCCACAACAAGATTGCGGATAACCGGACCTATCCCAAGCTCCTGGCCGCGCTTATGGACTACGTAAACGTAGGAAACGGCCTCGCGGTGATTTTAACCCCTGGACGGTACAACTCGGCTTTCTTCGAACATTCCTTTCTCGCGGAAAGAACCGGCGCAACCTTGGCCTTTCCCGAAGACCTGGTGGTGGAAGACGGCGTGGTGTACTACAAGGGCCTGTTCGGCGAGCGGGAACGGGCCGGGGTGATCTACCGCCGGGTCGCCGACGAGTATCTGGACCCCCTGGTCTTTGAAAGCTCCTCCCTCCTGGGGGTGCCGAACATCATGCAGGCTTACCGCAAGGGCAACGTGGCCCTGATTAACGCGGTGGGGAATGGCATCGCGGACGACAAAGGGCTTTGCTATTTTGTCCCTAAAATGGTAGAATACTACCTCGGTGAGAAGGGGCTGCTCAAAAACGCGCCGACCTACCTCCCCTATTATGAAGAGGACAAGAAGTACGTGCTTTCCAACCTGGAAAAACTGGTCATTAAGGACGTAGCCGAGGCGGGCGGTTATGGCGTAATGTTTGGCAGCAATCTTACCAAAGAAAAACGCGCTGACTTAAAGCGCCTTATCGAAACCGAGCCCCGGCGCTGGATTGCCCAGGAAGTGGTGCAGTTCCGGGACATGGATATCCTGGCCAACGGGGCGGACGGTACGCCCCAGTGCCGGGTTCCGCGCAAGGCAGACCTCAGGGCTTTTGTGCTCATTGGGGATGCTATTACGGTATGGCCGAGCGGGCTTACCCGTTTTGCCCGGGACGCCGACTCGTATGTGGTGAATTCTTCCCAGGGCGGCGGTTTTAAGGATACCTGGGTGGAAAAGGAGTAGTGGTATGGAACAAATTTCTGGGGGTACGGCTAACAGTCTCTTTTGGCTTGGGCGGTATATGCAGCGGGTATATACGATCCTCCACTTTTTCGAGAAATTTCGCGACCAGATTATCGAGTCCCCGGAGGATTACAAGGAATTCTGTGTCAAACTAGGGGTACAAGAGGACAAATACGCCTCGGCTTCGGACTTCATGGCCCGGATTCTGTACGATAAGGATGACGGCAATTCCCTGTTCGCCGCGCTGAAATGCGCCTTTAATAACGCCATCATGGTGCGGGACCTCACCAAGAGCGACATCTTTTCCTATGTCCAGCTCGCGGTGGACAAAATCGAAGAATGTGCGGCGAAAAACGCCGACATTAACGACTTGCAGGGGGTTGCGGACAGCGCCATGGCCTTTTGGGGCGCTGTGGACGAGCGGATTTTCAACCGGGAGACCCGGGACATGATAAAGGCGGGCTGGTTTCTTGAAGACCTGGACCTGCACGTCCGCTTTGATTATCCCTTTTGGCGCCTTAAAGGGATGCTGAACCGCCTTGAATTCCGGGTTACCAATAACCCGCATCTTTTTGATGTGGGCAAGTTCCTGGAGTTGAAGGAGGCCCTAGCCGAGCCGGGCATCAACCGGGACAACGTCTTGTATTTAATATCGGTTCTCTTTAGACTGTAGGTATGAGTCGCGCTTTTTACACCTACCGCTGGACCGTTTCTTTTTCTCGCCCCGTAAGGGGCCATAGTTTTCTCCTGCGCTGCACGCCGGCGCATAACCATTTTCAGCACGTCGAAAGCTCTAGCCGTGCAGTTTTTTACAACCCCCAAGGGGAGCGCTCGACTCTTTTCTTGGCGGAAGACTGTTTTGGAAACATCGTGTACAGCGGCCTTATAAACCAGGACCACGATTATTTTGAGGTTCGTACCGAAGGGGAGGTAGAGCTTGCCCCGGAGTATCTGATTCCGGATATGTATCCGAATCATGTTTTTCTCTACGAAACAGACCTCACCCAGGCGGGGGAGGCCGTACTGCGGCTTCTGGATGAGGCGGCCCTGGACGACCGGGCGTCTGAGGGCGAAAAGGCCCTGGTCCTCTGCGAGGCGGCCCACCGCGCGGTCAGTTATACCCCAGGAGAAACCGGGACGGGCACCTCTGCGGAGGAAGCCCTGCGAACCGGACGCGGGGTATGCCAGGATTTTGCCCATATTCTTATCAGCCTCCTGCGGAAAAAAAGTATCAGCGCCCGGTATGTTACGGGCTTTATCGAGGGAGAGGGCGCGACCCACGCCTGGGTTGAGTACCATGACGGCGCCGCTTGGCGGGCGCTGGATCCCACCCATAACCGGAGCGTCCGCTCCTCCTACGTCAAGTTGTCCCACGGCCGGGATTTTGCCGATTGTTCCATAGAACGGGGGATCTTCACTGGGGCCGCAGGACAAACCATGGAGGTCAGTGTAAAGGTAAAAATAAGCTAAAGATGATAAAAACCATCGTTTCTGAAGAACTGCCGGTATGCGAGCTTCTGGAAATTAAGAAAAACATCATCCAAGGCGAGCGAAGCGGTCCGCGCCTTTGCGTCGTTACGGGCACTCACGGGGACGAGCTTGAGGGACAGTTTGTCTGTTTTGAGCTTGCCCGGCTCTTATATCAAAATGTACAGCACCTGTGTGGCAACGTGGAGATTTACCCCGCCCTAAATCCCCTGGGGGTGGATTCGATAAGCCGGGGCTTCCCCGGTTTTGACCTGGACATGAACCGGATTTTCCCGGGACTGCGGGGCGGTCATATCGCGGAGAACACGGTGTACGCAATTCTTGAGGACTTAAGTGGCGCGGACCTGGTATTGGACATTCATTCCAGCAATATTTTCTTGAACGAGGTCATGCAGGCCCGGATAAGCAGCGATTTTGCCGAGGGCTTGATTCCCTACGCGCAGCTTTTAAACATCGACTTCATCTGGATCCACGACGCGGTTACGGTGCTCCAATCCACCTTGGCCCATTCCCTCAATTCCCGGGGTACCAAGACTATTGTCGTAGAAATGGGTATTGGTATGCGGATCACCCGCGCTTATGGCGAGCGCCTGGTGAAAGGGATCTTCGCGTTGATGCGCCGCCTGGGTATGTGGGACGCGCCGCCTGCGGCGGAGGACACGGTGTCCAAGCCGATACTCTCCACGGAGGGCGAGGTCCTGTTCATCAACGCGGAATGTTCCGGGGTGATAATCCCTGAGGCGGAACATTCTTCCCTCATCAAGAAGGGACAGGGTTTATGTAAAATCGTCTCGCCTTTTGAGGGCAAGATCCTACAGGACGTACATTCACAGGCGGACGGTTTTTTGTTCACCATGCGTACCTATCCTATTGTATACGAAGGTTCCCTGATTGCGCGTATTTTTAGGGCCCGCAGGGGTGGGGAATGAAAAGAGAGTTATTGTTTGAACTTGCCTCACCGTACCGTTGTGATTTTAGGATACAGGCCTTTCGTTTTGGTGAGGGCGATCATGCAGCGGCTATCGTGGGCGCCATACGGGGCGATGAACTGCAACAGTTGTTTATCTGTTCCCAGTTGATAAAGAATTTATCTACTATAGAAGCCCAGGGACTTTTAAGTCCGGGGCACGAGATTCTGGTGATTCCCCAGGTCAATCATTATTCCCTAAACATTAGCAAACGATTCTGGGCTATGGACGGGACGGACATCAACCGGATGTTTCCCGGCTATGACAAAGGGGAGACCACCCAGCGTATTGCGGCGGCGCTGTTTGAGGCGGTGCGAGGCTACACCTACGGCATACAGCTTGCGTCTTTTTATCTGCACGGCGATTTTATTCCCCATGTGCGCCAGTTAAAAACCGGATACGAAGATGTGGAGAAGGCGAAACAGTTCGGCCTTCCCTATGTGGTACTCCGGGAGCCGAGTTCTTTTGATACGGTTACGCTGAATTACAACTGGCAGATTTTCGAGACCAAAGCCTTTTCCGTATATTCCGGGGACACTGAGGAAATTAACAAGGATTCGGCGAAAGTCGCCTGGAACGGGATCCTGCGATTTTTAGCCCGTTCAGGCATCATCAGACATAAACTGCATAACGGTTACGACTCGGTGGTGCTGAACGAAAAGTCTTTGACCGGCGTTACGGGAAAACACGGGGGCTTTCTCTACAAAATAAAGAATACCGGGGATTCGGTAAAGAAAGGGGAACTCTTGGCCAAGATTTTAGACCCCTGCGACGGCAGCGTGTTAAGCGAAATCTTCGCGCCGGTTTCGGGGGACATTTTCTTTTCCCACCGCGCCCCGCTCATCAGTGAGAACATGGTCGTATTCAAGCTGGCCTAGAAGCGACTTGCCCGGGAGCAGTGAGCCGGTTCTTCCCTCACAGCTTGCTGCCCCGCCGCTTCTTGGTACAGATTCAATTTCCGCACCATTCACGGGGGTGATAGAGGCTTTTCGGTTCGGTAAAGGTGAAGCCCGGTTCCTCGATATTGGCCAGGAGGTTGGGGATAGCATGTATTCAACCATTTCGCCGAAGCGTCTACGCACTGTTTCCCCTCCCGGAAATTGCGATGGCTTAGTATAGCTACCTACGAAAAAGTAAACGCCGATGCCCTTGACTTTTTACGGCATACCCCGTACCTTAAACCCAATACGATTCGAGCGTGAAGGCTTGAATTATTTTTTTGCTGCACCGTATCGGGGTGGCTTTCTGTTTCGTAACAGGATGCCTGAGATTACACCCTTTGAACCTGATCCAGATAATGCTGGCGCAGGGAACACGGTCCCTCCGGCCATACGCGCCGGAAGCGGGATCTTTTGGGTTCATCATCATCCATAAAAACAGGCCACACCGATCCGATGCAAGGAGGATTCACTATGGGGAAGGGGAAGAACTATGCCCTTCTGGGATTAGGGGCCCTGCTGGGGCTTCTCCCGGCAGTTCCGGGGTATGCTAAGGCAAGCCAGGAAAAAACGCCTGAACCCGGACCTTCGGAAGTCGTGGTGTGGACCTACGATTCCTTTAATTCTGAATGGGGACCGGGGCCTGAAGCGGCAAAACGGTTTTTCGAGGAAACCGGCATCACCCTTACCTGGGTGAGCCACGGAGATGCGGGGGAACTCTTGTCCCGACTGCTTCTGGAAGGCCCCAAGGCAGATGCGGACGTCATCCTCGGCTTGGATCAGAACCTCGCGGAACGGGCCCTCGCCTCAGGGTTGTTGGAAGCCTATAAGCCTTCCGGGGCGGATCGGATCATCCCCGGCCTGGCCTTTGACCGCAGCTACCGCCTGATCCCGCTGGATTATAGCTACTTCGCCATCGTCTATGACGCGGAACGGGTGCCAGAGCCGCCCCAGAGCCTAGAAGACCTGACCGCTGAGGCCTACGAGCATAAGCTCATTCTCATGGACCCCCGGACCTCTTCCCCCGGGCTGGGGTTCCTCGCCTGGACCATGGATGTGTACGGGGCGGATTGGAAAGCCTATTGGCGCCGCCTCGCCCCTTCGATTTTAACTATCGCCGACGGGTGGAGTTCCGGGTACGGGCTTTTTACCGCCGGAGAAGCCCCGCTGGTGCTTTCATACACCACAAGCCCCGGGTATCATCTGGAATATGAAGGAAGCGAACGGTATCAAGCGGCGCTTTTTACCCAGGGCCACCCCCTTCAAATCGAGGTGGCAGGTCTTTTGGCCGCGGGAACGCACAAAGAAGAAGGCAAAAAGTTCCTGGACTTTATGCTCTCTTCCTCGTTTCAGCAGCTTATCCCCCTGACCAACTGGATGTACCCGGTCATGGACATCCCCCTGCCCGATTCCTTCCGGATCAATCCAAAAAGTGAAACCTCCCGGTACCCGGCGACGCCCACCCAGGAGGACCTCACTGAATGGGCGTCCCTTATGACCCAGATCCAAGGCCGGTGAACCGGAAGCTCTGGGTCTTTGCCCTGCTGCCTTTAGGGGCGGTGCTGGGGGTGTTTATCCTGCCCTACGGTGCGTCCCTCTCAGGGGCCTTAGGCGGCGCGGGATGGGGCCGTATAAGCGCGTCTTCGATCCTGCCCACCGCGGTCTTTACCCTCAAGCAGGCCCTGGCAAGTACCCTGGCGGCCTTGGTCCTGGGCCTTCCCGGGGCCTGGTTCCTGGAAAAGCGGGAGGGTCCGGTTTCCCGGGTCTTGTGGGTGGTATGCGCCGTACCTTTTGCCCTGCCCTCGATCCTGGTGGTCCTGGGATTCGTACTCTTTTTCGGCAATGCCGGGTGGCTCAACCGCCTCGCTATGGCCCTCACCGGGGCCAAGGAGGGGCCTTTGCATATCCTCTATACCCAGGAGGCCCTTGTCTTGGCCCACGGATTTTACAATTTTCCCCTGGTTATACGCCTGGTGGGAGACGGCGTACACCGCGTCCGTCGGGCTTATGCTCCGGCGGCGGCAAGCCTGGGGGCCTCACCTATGCGAACCGCCCTGACGGTGCTGTTCCCCCTGCTCATGCCGTCCATCATGGCCGCGTCCCTTATGGTGTTTCTCTACAGTTTTACCAGCTTCGCCGTGGTTTTAGTCTTGGGCGGAGGACCTAGGGCGACGACCTTGGCCGTAGAAATATACCGTTACGCCCGGCTTTCCCTGGATTTTGAGAAGGCCGGCGTCCTGGCGCTCCTTGAGACCGCCATAGCCGGCGCGGCCTTTGGGGGGTATGTGTTTTTCGCACGAAAAGCCCGCTCGGTATGTCCGGATATAGCGGACCGGCCCCTGGAAGGGCGGGAGCGGGCCCCCTTTGCCGTGGTCCGTATCCTCTATTGCCTAGGGGTGCTGGGGCTGGTGCTGGGGCCGGTGCTGGCCATTCTAGGAGAGTCCGTGTTGGTGCGGACCTCCTTTGCTGCGGCTCCCCGGCTGGATCTGAAGTGGTGGTATGCCCTGGGGGATCGCAGCCTCCCCGCCTTGGGCCGTTCTCTGGTCCTGGCTTTCTGTTCCGCGTCCTTTGCCTGTGTCTTGGCCCTCTTCGCCGCAGGGCTTGAGAAATACGCAGGCGGCGGTTCAGGAGCTTCCTTCCTGGGAACAGCGCTACAGGCGGGGTGTACCGCGCCCCTGGCCTCCTCAGGCATCGTGCTGGGCCTCGGCTGGCTCAGTCTATACGGCCGGGAACAGGCCCGCTCCATCGCGGCGGTGGTGGTGATTCACGGGGTAAGCGGCCTGCCCTTTGCCTATCACGCCCTGGCTCAGGGCCTTAGGTCCGTGCCGGCGAACACCCTGCACGCGGCGGCGGTCTCGGGGGTAGGCCCTATAGGGCAGATGCTCACGGTGGCCCTGCCCCTGTCAGCCCGGCGGCTGCGGTCGGCCTGGGGTTTTGCTGCGGCCCTCAGTCTGGGAGAGCTCAACGCGGTTATGATGGTGGGTCTTGAGGACTGGGAAACCCTACCCTTACTCATCTACCGGGCCGTCGGGGCCTACCGGTACGGCACGGCCTGTGCTGCGGGGGTTTTGCTGATCCTCTGCTGCGGATGTTTTTTTTGGGTATCCGGGGAATCGTCCAGAGATTCCGTGAAATCCCAGGATAACCACGGGAAAACCTATGTCCCTTGAAGCAGTCAAGCTCACCAAAACCTATGAGAAGGTCCAAGTCTGTCTGGATCTTCAGGTCGCGGCCGGGGAAACCCTGGCCTTGGTGGGGCCTTCAGGCTGCGGAAAGACTACGGCATTGCACCTCATTGCGGGACTTATCCAGGCGGAAGCGGGAATTTTGCGTAGTAATGGGGAGGATATAAGTAAGCTCCCCCCTCATAAACGGCATATTGCCGTGGTATTCCAGGATTTAGCCCTATTCCCCCACTTGAATGTGGGAAAAAACATTGCCTATGGCCTTGCCACCCAAGGTATCGCCCGACGGGAACGGCAGCAACGGGTTACGGAACTCTTGCAGCTCCTCAGACTGCCGGGCTATGCAACGCGACCCATCCAGGCCCTTTCGGGAGGAGAACGCCAGCGGATCGCCATAGCCCGGGCCCTGGCCGCGTCTCAACGGGCCTTGCTCCTGGACGAGCCCTTTTCCAGCCTAGACGCGCCCTTGCGCCGAGACATTCGAGGGGAATTCCTGGACTTGAGACGCACCTCCCAAGCCCCGTGTATTTTTGTAACCCATGATCGGGAAGAAGCGGCGCTTTTGGGGGACCGCATTGCCCTTATGGCGGCGGGGCGCGTCATAGAGACCGGTTCCAGCGCCGAGGTGTTTCTCGCCCCCCGGACTGAGACGGCCGCCCGCTTTTTTGGGGCCGGGGAGGTCCTCCCGTGTACCATACGCGGGGAGCGTTCTACAGGATTTCTGGTCTCCTCGGCCCTGGGAGACTGCCAGGTACCTTTTGGTTCGGCTTATGATCCTCTTGGGCCCCTGCTTTTCATACCCCGGGATGCTTTTTTGCTTGCGGGAGACCAGGACCGCCCTCCGGTGGATACCTACCAGGTTTTGCGCGGGGTGTTTCGGAAGAGTATCTTTGAGGGCGACCGGCTGACCCTGGAAGTGGAGGGGCCAGAACAGACCCTGATCCGCCTGGCCGTGGGACTGCGGACGGCGATTCCCGCTCCGGAGAGTCCGGTACGGCTCTATCTGGATCAAGGGCTGCTCCGGTTCGTGAAGCCCGGGCCATGACTTTGGTACCGTAGAAATAGAATATCGACTTGCCTGGGCAAGAAGACTTATTCAAAGACTATTACGTGAATCTGGTTTTTCACCGGTAGAAGTAACCAGTAAAACCGGTGATGGTGGAATAGATGGAAAAGGTATATTTAAAATTGCCGGACTTATCAGTTTTAAGGTATTGTTCCAATGTAAAAGATGGCAGAATTCGGTAATTGGGGCTTTCAATAGAATATGTTGAAAAGATAACTATAAATAGAAAATGGTTTGAAAATATTTAAAAGCACCGGGTACGGCGCCTAACGAGACTGTCGAATTAATCGTTTTTTGAAAGGAATATATCCCTTCCGTTCTTTTACCATTCGATCACCGATTTACTACCGGCAAGTCCGCTCTTCCGCCCTAGCCTCCGCTCTCCGCTTGATTTGCAGCAGAATAAACTTTTTGAGGAGTAACCCTGTGATGGAGAAGTATTATTTGTTACGCGTGGATACATTGACCGTGGACGATAGAAAATCTTGAAGCAAGAGATTGGGAAGTATACCAAAGTACTTGTATCTTGCCTTGAGGAAGGTACAGAATATACTAATGAACCTCTTGCAGGTAGGAAAATAAGCCTGTATAATCCATAACAAGGGGTATGGACATGAAAGACGGCAACGAAGATTTTAAACTGGTACAGGAACTTATCGGTTTGGAAGAAGCACATA
>JAITJK010000167.1 GCA_031278935.1 Spirochaetaceae bacterium
GGCGGGCTATGAGGTTCCCCTTAAGACCTACCAACGGATGGTGGTCATGTCCCCCGGAGCCGTGGAGGTTCTGTATATGCTTGACGCGGAATCGGCCATTGCGGGGATTACCTCGGGCCGGGACCCGATCTGGCCAGAGGACAAAACTGCGCTCCTGCCCAAGGTGGGGAATACCGCCCGGCCTAGCCTTGAGGCGGTCATCGCCTTGGAGCCGGACCTCATCATCGGTAACGCCATGACTCAGGCCCTTATGGAGGATCTGGCTGTCCGAGGCTATGCGGTCCTCTTGCACAACGCTGATTCCCTGGGAGACATTTTTAACAGCGCCCTTATCCTCGGGCAGCTTGCCGGAAAAGAGGCGGAAGCCCGGGTCCTGGTGGCGGAATACCAGGAGCGGCTTAATGCCCTGAAGGCGGAGTTGGCGGACAAGCCCTTAAACCTTAAAGGGGCCTTCCTCTATTCCGCAAATCCCCTGATGGCCTTTACGGACCGATCATTGCCTGGAGAACTCCTTGGGATCTTGGGGGTAGACAATATCGCTGCAGGCCTTGACGCGGCCCAGCCCATTCTTTCTCCTGAGTACCTCCTGTCCCAAGACCCGGATTTTCTGTTCGGTGCTATGGCCATAAGCACGGTCGAAGACATCCTCGGAGCGGATTCTGTACTCATGCAAACCCGGGCGGGCAGGGAAAAGAACATCAGCATCGTGCCCTCTTCATTGTTTCTACGGACCTCTCCCCGGATCGTCGAGAGCCTTTGGGAACTATACGGGTCGATAAAGCCCTATGCAAAGCCGGAGGTCTGACCCCGATGAACGGCGTGTTGGCCTTGGTAAGGTTTATCCATACCGGCGGGCCGGTGAATTGGCTTATCGCCAGCCTCTATGTGGTGGTGCTAGCCCTTTTTTCAGAGCGACTTATCTATTTTTTCAGGACCCGGTATACCCGGGCGCGCCTCTTTACGACCCTGGAAACCGCTACGAATCCCGTATTCCTCCCGCATTCGGCGCCAGAGCGCATGGCCGTACTCTTTTTTACTTACCGGGATGAGCCGGCGCCGGTCTTGGGGGAGATTCTTGACCGGGAAGGGGCGATTATCCGAGGGGAAATGGAGAGAGGGCTGGGACTGCTGTCTTTTATTGGCATGATCTCGCCCCTCTTGGGTCTTTTAGGAACCATTACCGGGCTTATGAACGCCTTCAGTCAGATAGCGGCCCAAGGGGCGGCGGTAGACATGGCCATGCTCTCCGGAGGTATTTGGGAGGCCATGATCACCACTGCTACCGGATTGGTTACGGCTATCTGCGCCCTGAGTTGTGGCAAAGGGTTTGAACACCTGACGGCTTCTCGACTGCAAGATATGAGTTTCGCCGTGTCCATCCTGAGCCAGCGTTTCCGCCGGGATATGGTACCGGGCTATGAGGAAAACCCGGAGAACGCCGCGCCCCCCGCCCAGGACCGGTATAAGGAGCGCGTGGTAGGATGAAAACCTTTGGCAGCGGCCCCTCCCGGTCCAGGGAAATCAACGTTACCTCCCTAATCGACGTGATCTTTATGCTGGTCATTTTTTTCATGATCGGTTCCACCTTTGAAAAACCGGCCCTGGCGGTTTCCCTGCCCACCGCCTCATCCGGGGAGCCGGCAGGGCAACCACTCCATACCGTTTCGTTAGACGCGGCGGGGCAGCTGTACCTCGAAGGAGAGCCTATCGAGGAAGCAGCTCTGCGACGGCGGCTTGCGGCGTACCGTGAGGCGGAACCGGATATGCGTATAGCCCTGGACTGCGACGGCACTCTGGCCTTTCAGCGGGTAACGGACATCATGGATTTGCTCAGGGCGGAAGGAGTACGCCATGTGGCAATTCGCCATGCCTTCCCCCGCTAAAGGGATGGGTCAGAGCTACAGGGCCGGCCGGGTTTTGACTGCCGCCTGTTTTTCGGTCATTCTTGCCGTTCATATCGCGGTGCTTTCCCGGTTTGAGGGATTTACCCGGAAGCAACCACCCCATACCAGGCCCAGGGAATTAGCGCTCACCCTGGAGGTTCCCGTGGAAGTGGAAGCAGAGGGCGATAAGGAAGCGTCGACCTTCTCGGATGGGGAAGAAGTCGCGCCCCTTCCCGCAGTGATCGAGGAACGTATCCCTGCGGAACCGGTCCTCGAGGCGGAGGACCTTCCCCAGGCCCAGGAGGCCGACCCGCAGGATTCCCGTTTAGACGAGGCCAGTGAATCGGGGGCAGGGTCTTTTTCCGGCGCCTCAAGTTCCGTTGCTGAAGGGACGGCGGCCCTTGTCAGGCAGGGGAGTGGGCTGGATCCCACGGGAGCCGCCCCACAGGCCAGGCCTGTTTCCGCGCCCCCGCACCGGATGAGCAATGCGGAATACCTGGCCCTGATCATGAGACGGTTGGAAAAAAACAAGATATACCCCCGGTCGGTACGCAAACGGGGTATTGAGGGGGATGTTACGGTGCATTTCACCATAAGACGAGACGGAACCGTTTCGGATATCCGCCTTGCAGAACCTTCAGGCCACCGGTTTCTCGGCCAGGCAGCGGTAGAGACTATCCGTTCCGCGAGCCCCTTTCCCGTGATGGAAGGCCTGGAGGGGGAGTATCGGGCCCAGGTCAACATCCGGTATCGCCTGGAAGAGCCGGGAACGCAAGACCAGTAAGCGCCTGTTAGGCGAGGCCCTATGGGGTCAGACCTCACGGTGGGACCAGACTTTCACGTCTGAGGGTCAGACCCCACCGTGGAGAACACCAGAAGCGATGGATGCCTTTCTCGCTTATTATGCGGCCAGTCGCGGGCTTCCACCGCAGGTGGAGGCAAAGGAGCACTGTTATGAGACTGAACCGGAGTGGGTTTTTAACCCTTATGTTAGTTTTACCTATCTTTTTATCCGGCCAGGAAGACCAAGAGGCCCCGGTGATGGTGGTAAGCGGGGCAAAGGTGGCCCAGGATATAGAAGACACTGTGGAAGCTGTAGAAGTGATAAACGCCGAAACTATCGCTTCTATGGGCGCGAAAACTGTAGCCGAGGTAATGGCCAACATACCAGGGGTGGTTATCTACGATCATCCCCAGGCCACGGTGATGATGCAAGGCTTTGAAGGGGCCTACGTCAAGGTATTGATCGATGGTATGGAAATTACCGGTGATACCGGAGGCGCAACGCCGGTGAACCTCATCCCCGTTTCCGACATCGAGCGGATCGAGATAATCCGGGGGGCGTCGTCGGTGTTGTACGGTTCTGACGCGATGGGCGGGGTAATCAACATCATTACCAAGAAGCCCAAGCGCGGAAAGTTGTCGGTCAGCACTAAGCAGGAATTCGCCTCCTCTATCCGCTACTACGGCGAGGGCGCCCTCTCGTATGCCAATCAATGGTTCGGCTTTTCCCTGGGAGGATCCTTTGATTGGGACAATGGCAGCATCACAGAGCAACGGAACAACCGCAGAGAAACCGTGGAACTCTACCAGGTCCCGGCGGCGCGCCTAGGTTCTCTGCGGGGGGAGGCCTCCTGGTATCATCCCGGCGGCGAACTGGCCCTGTACGGCAGTTGGATGGACTCCCTCATCCAGGTAAGCGCGGATATAGAAAATGGCTATGACTTTATGAATACCAAGATCGAAGGAGGCCTCAAGGAGACCTGGCGGCTCTCCGACTTTGCCCTGCTGGACGGCTTCTTCAGCTACCGGCAGTTGGACTACGATGCGGATCGGCTCAATTACAGCCGCCATACCACCGCAGATTATGCGGACAGCCTCTTCCGGGACCTGGAGGGGGAAGCCCGGTTTTCCTGTGAACCGGGTATTTCCCATGCCCTGCTGTTCGGGCTCAACCTCAAGCGGGAGGCCCTGGAAAGCGATTCTTTTGACACGGAGAAATCCGTGGTAAGCCTCAGCGCCTTTACCCAGGATACCTGGAACATCGGCGGCGCGGACATCTTCCGCATTGTGCCGGGCCTGCGGTTCGATTACCGGCCCCCCAATGATCCGGAGGAAACCCCTATCTACAAACTTAGCCCTAAACTCAGTTTCCGCTATGACCCCACGGATGACCTGGTCCTGCGCCTTGCTTACGGCATGGGTTTTAAGACCCCTAGCTTGAAACAGCATTACTGGTTCTTCTTCCACCCGGCGCCCTACAATTTTCTGATTCGAGGCAATCCGGACCTGACCCCGGAGACTTCCCAGGGCTTTAACCTATCCGGGGATTATACACTTACCCCGGAGCTTACCGCCTCGGCGGGGGCGTTCTTTAACTACATTTTCGATCTGATCGACGCAATTACGGTAGATGAGAACCCCGGGGTTGCGGTGAACGCCGGGGGAGAGCTACAGAACTACACCTCGGTCATGCAGTACCGGAACGTAGGCCGGGCCATTACCCTAGGGGGCGATCTGTCCCTGGCATTTAACGGTAGGCGGCTTAAAACCACGCTGACCTACAGCTATACCCTGGCGAAGGAATTTGATGATACCGCAGATGACTGGATCGACCTCCCCTCACGGGTGCCTCATCAGGTTATGGCCAGCGGTTCCTACCGGATCCCGGTGATCGAGACCACGGTTCAACTTAGGGTGAACTGGAATGCTCCGCAGCTTATTAGTTTCGCGGATAACACCTATACCCCGGATTACCTTATGGTGAACCTGCGGATAGGGAAAACTTTTTTCAACGAAAAGGTGGAACTCTATGGAGGCGTACAAAACCTGCTCAACAACCTGCATTTTGTCAAAGGTACGGAAGCGCAGAGCCAGGAAGAATATTACGGCCTCCGGGACGGCGTCATCCTGAGCATAGGCGTGCGTTTTACCTGGTAAGCATGCCGCCTTGAGGCGGCACGCAATATATCCTTGAGCGTCGGGCTCGTTATCCGGCATAAGCCCAACCCTCAGGGAACCATAAGGAGTTAGTATGACTTTTGATTTTTTATTGAAACGGGTATGGTTTTTAACCATCCTCGCGTTGGCGGTCTCCGCGACGGTATGGTGGGTTTCCTGCGATACGGGGGCCGAAGACACGGAAACCAGCGATACAGATGAGTATCCCCGGGAAACCATCAACGTGGATTACAACGGCGCGAATAACGCGGTGTTCTTTGACTTTTCTACTGGTACGAAAACCGTACTGCCCCACGATTTCTTTGATATTGCTATAGACTCAGGGGGCAACATTATTGCCAACAGCGGAAGCTATGGTTCAGGGGTTTTGGTGTACCAAACCACCGAAACGGACATCACCAAAGACTTGAGCGGCCAAGCGAATCAGGTAAAAGAATACACCTTCAAGACGGGGATGCCCTTGTATATGCATCAGAGTACGGAAAATCCCCTAGGAAAACTGGGGATGACGGCGTCAAAGGTGTGCCTCATCAAGGTCCAACACAAAACTACCGATACAGCAGCCTATTTCAAAGTGGTCTTTAGCATGACTATGGGAGCACAATCCCAGTCATTCAATATGACCGTCGTTCCCGGTCTTGCCGCAGGGGAGACTAATAAAAAGGAAATCAAGGCGGCCATAACGGGTATAACCAATGGCTATGGCTGGCTCTACTTTAAGCTCGTGGGCGAGGGCGGCCCACGGGTGCTTAACAACGGCACTCAATGGCTCGCAGGGGGGACCGCCGTGCCCCAAGCTGGAGACTGGGACATCTTGGGGACGCGGACCAATGAACTGCAAACCGAGGATGGTACCACTGTATCCACGCAAATGCCCGTGGCGAGTCGTTCGTCCATACTCCTCAACACGTATAAAAAGGTACAAGCCAAGGCTATAACCGAGAAACTGATAGACGAAGTTACCCAGGCGGACTTGAACGATACCGGACTAAGCGGGGAGATTGACGCTATCGGATATAGCTGGTATACCATGACCGGTATGCCACCGACGTTTTCAGTGGCCAAGACCACTTACGTCATAAAAACTGTGGAGGAAAAGTTCGCAAAATTCCAAGGCGAATCCTTTTACGGTCCCAAAAACGAATCCTTTGTGATGGATTTCTCGTATTCTTACCAGGAATAACGCGGACCTGGTGCCGGTAATCCGTGTTTAGCCCTAGCTGCCCGCCCTTCTTTGAGGGACGGGTAACTTTTTAGCGAGGCCCTATGACTCTCTCCAAACTCTTGTGTATCAT
Organism: Spirochaetaceae bacterium; assembly: GCA_031278935.1. Taxonomy (GTDB): domain Bacteria; phylum Spirochaetota; class Spirochaetia; order Treponematales; family Breznakiellaceae; genus JAIRLU01. The sequence continues at coordinate 6,140 of JAITJK010000167.1, forward strand.
CGGAGGATTTGCCCTTCTTGGCCTGGGCATAGCCGGCATAGCCCTTCCAGTTTTGCCCGCGACGCCCTTTTTGGTGGCCGCGTCGGTTTGTTTTATGAAGGGGTCTCCTCGGCTGTACCGGTGGCTTATGGGGAACCGCTTTTTGGGTCCTCGGATAGCGCGGATCCGGGGCGTGGGCCTCAGGGCCAAGGAGAAAATTGCCATCTACCTCGCGGCCTGCGCCCTGATCATCCCGGTGATGGTCCTTTCCTCCTCCTTGCATCTCCGACTCTTCCTGGGCCTCCTGTTGGTGATTAAAGGCCTGGTGTTTTTGCGGATAAAAACCGCCCCGCCAGCGTAAGGGGGTCAGACCTCGCTTCCTTGCGAATTTACGAAGATTTAGGGATTTTCTCGACTATGCCCTTGACCATCCCCATACATTTTGCTATATTTATGATCACTTGTACTAACAAGTAGAGAATCATGTCTCCTTCGTCTAGTGGTCAGGACATCGGGTTTTCATCCCGACAACAGGGGTTCGACTCCCCTAGGAGATGAACAAACCGCTTATAGTTTTTTATAAAATAAAGAAGGCTAGGTAAGCACGTTCAGTACCTCTCCCCTTTATTGAGACCAATCCCTTTAGAACAAAGTCCCCCTAACATTTTCCGGTACGGACGTTTAGGGCATCACTTTGTATTCCCGGACTATCTGCATTTCCGACTGGACGGCCATAAGGGGTGCCGCTTCTTGGACCGCAGATACCGCAGCTTCCACGATGGCCTGGGAGTTAGCCACCCCATACAGACTGATAAGTTCCTGGGAAACTGAGATTTCTAGAAAATGAATGGAGATTTCCTTTTCATACAACAGGTGATGTTTCACCTGCTGCGCCAGGATTAGGTCCTGTAAGCGGAGGGCCTGCTGAGACTCGGCTTCTTCGGTGATGAGCTCATCCCGCAGATACCGGATGATCTCCGCACACAAGGACGGGTGTAGATACCCCGTATTCAGGCTGAGATGATAATTCCCCGAATCATGCCAGTCCATCTCAAAAAAATACTGGTGGAACCCTGCCCGATCCTTATCGCTTCGTTCGAGGATTTGTTGAGCCCGTTTATCATCACAATTGAAATAGTTCTTTATCCGCTGAAGGCGAATGTCCAAAGGCGCCGTGAGGAATACCGAAAGGACCCCTGGGACCTCCCGGAACATCACCGTAGCCCCCCGGCCTATCATTACCACGTTCCCCTCGCTGGCTTCGGTGAGGATGGCGGTTTTGAGGTAATGGAGATAGTTATCCTTATCCTGGGAAATGGAGGCCAAAAGCGACGGCCTGCGCTCGTCGTATTGACGAAATTTCCGGTCCGCGATCCCAAAGGATTTAATTCGGGTTTCCAGGGTTTCTTTGTCCACGAAACGGTAGTGTAAACACTGCGAAAGTTCCTGGGCTGTCTCGTCCCCTAGGGCGGCTAATTCCCGGGAGATGGTAATAATAGCCATGCGTATCTTTCCTTTTGGTTGTAGAAGGGTGCGGAAACCGAGCCTTCCGCACAATCCGCTTGGGCCCGCTCATCCCGGTTGGTTAAAGCGCTCCCTTACTCCAGTATAGGACTGAACCCCAACTCTGTCAAAAATCTATTGGTAAAATAGGCATCCATATTAAATGGCGACTCTAGGGCCGGTGGTCAAGACAGACTTTTACCCGGGGAGTTTTCTGTTTGGGACGAATAGGAGGTGCCGATACAGGACTCAAAACAAATGGA
>JAITJK010000256.1 GCA_031278935.1 Spirochaetaceae bacterium
CGCAGCTTCCGCATTGCTTCGCGGACCCACCACCGTCAACACCCAGAGAATCGGGGGAAGGAGACTACCGAAACGACGAAGCCCTTCATCGAATAGGGCTCGAACCGGAGTATCCGTACGGCCCATCATGCGCTCCATCCCGTAACAGGCCCCGGCAAAATGGCTCTTGTCTATGGCTTCTTTTCCGCCGGTTCCCACGAAAATATTTTTACCATGATTGGCCATGCCCACTACCTCATGGGGCACCACTTGACCGATAGATACGATAAGGGAAAAGCCCCCGTCCCGAAGCCGCTGGTTCACCTGCACCGGCCAATCGTAGTACACCGCGTCCTGGGAAACCTCAGCTACCCAGGGCGCCTCAAGACGGCCCAAGGTTACCACATCCCGCCGCCAATCATGGGGAATGAAAATATCCAAAGGCGTACCAGGAAACATACGGTGCAGTTCCATCTGGGTCATGGGTACATGAGTCCCCAAAGCCGGTATGACCGCGCCCAGGGGGTGCCGCTCGTTTCGGGCGAGTTCCCGAACGGCCAGATCGGTAAAATACCCGGCCCGGGAATGGAACCGGGTTATATCGGGTGGGAGGATGAGCAGTGGCCCGGCATGACCTATCTCCTCCAGGGCTTTACCCAAAGCCTCGGAAAAAAACGCGTCTAAGGCGGCGTCGCAGAGATCCGCCTGGGATCCCCCTTGTGCAACGTAGGTCATACTTTCCCTTAACTCTCCGGCTGGTTTTTGATTTGATTGACCATGAGCGTCGGCTGATGCGTGGCGTCCAGGGTGTCCCGCCAGAGATTTCCTTCAGGGTCCACATGGTTTCGGTGAGAAATAACCACTTTCATGGGTAGATGCACGAATTCGTTGTTCACCAAGCCTATGACCACCTTGGTTTTTCCAGCCATAGCCGCGTGAGCTGCGGCGTTACCCAAGCGCTCGCAATAAATCGAATCCCCCGGCTCCGCAGGAGCGGAACGAATGATGTAGCTGGGATCAATGTACTTGAGGCTGATCTCGACCTTTTTCTCGTCAAAATACTCTAGGATTCGGTCCCGTAAATAGGTGCCCACATCGGCCATTTTGAGATTTCCCCCGGCGTCGGTTTTCACCTCTTTCACCAACTGATCCTGCATGGCCCCTTCGGCCACCACCACCACGGCGTGTTTCCGTTTCTTCAGCCGTTCTTCCAAGTGGTGCAGGAACCCGTTGTACCCTTCCAGGTTGAAAGGGACTTCAGGAATCAGGACAAAATTCACCTCATGGCTGGCCAGAGCCGTATGGGCGGCGATGAATCCCGATTCCCGGCCCATGAGCTTGACTAAGCCGATGCCATTAATCTGGGAATTGGCCTCCATGTGGGCTGCGGCAACCACGTCCACAGCCTTAGCCACCGCGGTATCAAAACCAAAGGACTTTTGAATGAAGGCAAAGTCATTGTCCACGGTCTTGGGAATCCCTATCATAGCGATTTTCAATTTCCGCTTGTCTATTTCCTCGGCAATATCCAAGGAACCCCGCTGGGTGCCATCTCCTCCAATGGTAAAGAGCATATTCAAGTTCAGCTGCTCCATGGCGTCCACGATTTTGCTTACCTCTTTGCCCCCACCCCGAGCGCTTCCCAGGTAGGTACCTCCCAGCTTATGGATACTGTCGACATTTTCAGGGTTCAGTTCCCGGATGGGGTACTGGTACTCCGGGAGGAAGCCCTTGTAGCCATAGCGGATTCCCGTAATCCGGTGGACCCCATAGCGGTGCCACAAACACCGGACTATGGCCCGGATCACATCGTTGATCCCTGGGCACAGGCCGCCGCAGCTGACGATGCCCGCATGAACGTGGGCGGGCATGAAGTAGATCATCTCCCGGGGCCCCGCATATTCAAAGACCTGAGACCGTTCGATCCGGGGCTGATCCCCCAAGACTGTATCAGCGCTGAGTCGCATAAACTGATCGTCCCGCACATAGTTGGCCACAAAGTCGCCTTTAACGCTGGACATAACAATCGGCGATTTGATATTCCGTTTTCCAAGTTCTTCAATGGTAAAATCAAAGGTTCCACCCATAAAACGCCCCCTTTGCGTGAATCCATAGCCCGTAGGTTCTCAAAAGCTGGTATACCGGGCTATTTTTCTTTATAATATCATACAGTATTATATCTTTTTTTTATGAATGCACAAGGGCAGCGTTTTTCCCCTTGGGCAGGGAGACCAACCGAGCGCAAGGGTATACGCATGATAAGAAAAGGCGGGAAAAAACCGAAGCTTTCCTCCGCCGGGGCGATTTCACGATTCCGGCGCGTTGAAAGACGGCTTGAAAGCATAGAAACCAAGTTGGCCTATCTGGAAGATTTTGTAAGCCCTCTGCAAGACGCGGCGGTAGAGCAGGGTCGGGAAGTAGAGCGGATTCTGGGGGAACACCAGGCTATGAAGGGCCGGCTGCGTCAGATCGCCCAGGAGCTTGAAACCCTGCCCCCACAGAAACCGCCCCACTATTGAAGCGCGTTACGACCCAGGTCCCCCTGCGGGACGGGTCATACGCAATATATGATAAGGAGTTAGGTATGTCGAAAAAAGTGCTGTTACTGTTAGCGGAAGGGTTTGAAGAGGTAGAGGCCATCACCCCCCTAGATTACCTGCGCCGGGCGGGAATTGAGGTACAGACGGCCTCTATTGCAGCGGACGGGAACGTGCAGGTCCGGGGTTCTCACGGCCTGGTAGTGCAGGCGGACCTAGGTCTACAAGACGCGGCACAGGATTCTTCTTGGGATGGGGTGCTGCTTCCCGGAGGCTTACCCGGGGCCACCCATCTCGCGGCATCCGAAACCGTAGGGGCGCTGGTGAAGGCCCTAGCCAGAGCGGGGAAATTAGTGGCTGCCATCTGTGCGTCTCCTGGGGTAGTGCTTTTTCCCCTGGGCCTCTTGCAAGGTCGCAGGTTTACCTGTTATCCCGGTGTGGAAGCGTCGGTTTCCGGGGCTACCTGGGTGGAAGCTCCGGTGGTTCGGGATGGGAACCTCATCACCAGCCGGGGGGCAGGAACCGCAGGATTCTGGGCTAAGGAGCTTATTGCCTACCTCACGGATCCCGCCACGGCTCAGAACATAGCCGCCAGCGTACTGCTATCCCCAGAGGAGGTTTAAGGGTCCGCAACGGTCTGACCCCAAGCTCTCGGCGCTTGGGGTCAGACAGAGGCTTAGTTTCTTGATTGGGTAAGAAAACGAAACCCATGTGGACTTTCCCGGTTTGCGGAGGAGAAGCGTGTTTTGGAGGCCTAGCGACCCGCAGAACCGAGAGGAGTGGCTTATGCCGCTCCCGTTCTATACCCCTAAGCCATTACTACTGTCCCCCGACGCTGTACCCTGAGAGCCACTGAAATTAACCTTGAGCGTATACTGGCCATTAAGCGACGGATTGCCGGTAATGTTACTTATCGTCAAAGTAATGGTGTATACCCATCGGTAAACTCATACGAAGAACCTGCTTTTTTGCCTCTAACCGGAATGGTAACGCTACCTCCACTGATGGTAGCCTTTCCGCTGTTGTCAAACTTGCCACCGGACAGCACGCCACCCTCTAGGGTGAAATCGGAAAGAGCCTCACTGGTACCCCTAACGGTACTATGAACAATCACTCCATTATCAAAACCCAATTTTAGGTTACTGATGGTAACGGAACCGATTCCTGGATCGCTGCCACCGCCACTGCTACTGTCGTCATCGCCGCTGTCGCACGCCGCCACGATCAAGACAGCGAAACCAAAGAATAGTACCCGTTTCTTATTCAAAGTGTACTCCTCTATGCCAACGTCTCAGTACACCTTTCGAGTCCCTGATGCATTGGCTTGTGATATATTCCCCCAAGGGAAATAAAAAGCCGGATAACCCCTACGCGAGGTTCTCCGGCATTTTTCAAAAAGAAAAGTATAAAGGCAGAGACGATCCCCCGACAAAGGTGAAATGCTATAGTATAAAGAAAAAGCGATAGGGGGGGGGGGGGGGGGTTTGTAAT
>JAITJK010000042.1 GCA_031278935.1 Spirochaetaceae bacterium
TCCGGCGCAATCCAGTACATACGAAGGGCGTCCACATAGCGGTCTTGGGACTTATAGTAATCCCCGATCCGGGAAATGCCATCGGAATACCCGGTGGTGAGAAATATTTTCTTAGCTCCCTCTATGTCCCCGGCGTTATACAGCATATTCCCTTTACGATTCAGCGCGGCTTTTTGGGCGCTGTCAATCTTGAACCCCTGCGTGGTTTTGGTGAATCGATTCTGTGTGTCAAATTTATCAAAAAGTTTTTTATAATCCATGGTAGCCTAGACTTGCATCTGATGTATATTCTCATTTAATATCGGTAAAATTACCAGGCTTTTTATTTTATTTCAATAAAATACTACAATATATAGTGCTCTTCTGAAAGCTCCCCCTTGATTTACCGCCATACTAAGAAATCTACCACTGAACGGCCGTATCGCTTTGAGGCTTCCCGCTCCACTCCCCCACTAAAAAAGGCATCCCCCAGGTTATCAAGGTAGAAATCTTCCTCGGGACGGTGAACCAAAAGCCAGGATCCTGAGCGGACGAGGGGGGACGCTGCAATGGAACGAACCAATTCCCCCTTAAACCGGTAGGCAAAGGGGGGATCGCAGAAAATAACCCCAAAGCTCCGGCGGGCGCGGCGGATGTACTGTTCCGCAGGCATAAACCGGCACTGAATCCGCTCAGGCGCCAAAGCCACGTTACGGAGCAAGGTTTTCCACTTCACCGGGTCCTTTTCCACCGCTTCCACCGGATTGGCTCCCCGGGAAGCTGCTTCCAAGGCGATAATCCCGGACCCGGAAAACAGATCCAAAAACGGACATTCCTCCAAATCCCCCAGGGTGGCAAACACCGATTCCCGCATCCGGTCCATGGCCGGACGGATGACCCCGGCGGGAACGTACACCTGCCGACCCCGCAAAGAACCTCCTGAAATACGCATGGGTCTTACTCTTTGAGGAGGGCGCTCAATTCGTCGCTGCTCACCAGGGGCTCCAGGATGGACTGATCCGTTTGATTGCGGAAATCATCCATGAGCTTTTTGCGGGTCATACTATGGGCTTGTAAAAAGGTGATTTTTTCGCGCAAGACCGGGAAGTGGAGGACGGAAATATTGCCAGAACCAGTCAAGAATTTCGTTAAAATCTGGGAAAATTGACATTCGATATCGTAGATATTTACTAACTGCTCGTTCCGTTCTATCAGATGGGAGTTTTCCAAGAGCCCGTCTAGAAGCAGCCCCAGAATATCGTCGATAAAATCGATGTCTTCCATGGTCTTTTTCAGAAATAATTCCGGGTCCGGTTCCAGAACGAGCATATCTTGGACCATCCTGAGCCGTATATTGATTAGAAAAATATTATCCTCAAAGTTAATATGTTTATTCATATCCCCTGCCCCTTAATCATCGGTAGGTTTTCCAAGGATGCCTATGGATTTTTTGCCTTTTGTACTTCATCGGGTTTCACCAGGACCCCCCGCTGCTCGCCCTGCTCAGTCTGCATAAGCATCAAGACCTCCGGCGCTTCAAAAGGAAGGGAAAGACCATAGGTTTCTTCCGCCTGGGCATTGAAAAAAATCCGGTGGCTTATGACTTGGGGTGATTCAGCGTCCTCCGTTTCAGCCGGAGGGAGCCCCTGAGGGGTAAAGGCCATGTCCACCGCCCCGGTATACGCCCCGGCATCGGGAGCGGTCTTGGTAATCCGCAGATAGGTCGTCCCGGGGAAGCGCTGGGCCGACACTTTGAGGCTATTACCCCCCAGACTCGTCCGTTGGACCGGGGAAGGCGGCGCTTTTTGCCGGGCGCCCACCCGGGAAAAGATAAGGCCGAAACCGGTGCATACGATGATAGCTACAAACAGCAGGGTATAGGCCCGGTTAGAGGTCAGGGGACCGATGAGGGAGGGCCGCTCCTTAGGTACATTCCGGTTCAGTTCCCGCACTGCCGGGGAAGCCCGGGCGAGCCTTCGTTCTCGCGAATAATAATACACCAGCTCCCTATCCAAGGGTTTTGGTTTCGGGATTGTGGGATCTCGGCCTTCTTCCATGACTTCCTTGTCCTTTTCTTTCCCTCCAGGGGGTAAATTCCGCAACTCACCGTGGGGCTAGAGATCGGGACGCCCTTGCCACCTCGGACTTGAGTGGCAAAGCCCGCAAATGAGCAACAAGAACGAGGGGATGCCCGCCGCAGGTTGGCGACCTTATCCCTAACCCCGTAGCCCCCTATATGCCTCCACGGCAAGGGGGGATAGCCAGGCAGCGCCGGCTAAGGCTGCAGCCTCTTCCGCCCAGTCTAAAGGGTCCCGAAACCGGTTCCCCGAGACGCGGCCCGTTTCCATGAGCAAGGTCGCCGCAGCCACGGCGCAAGGGTATCCGTCAAAACAGGCGTTCCGCTTCATCCGGGCTGCGATGGCCGCGCATAATCCCGCAAGCAGGTCGCCGGCCCCGCCACTGGCCAAAGCTGGCACCATACCGTCCACCACGGCTACCCGTCCGTCTGGGGAGGCAATGAACAGCACATGCCCCTTGAAAAGGAGCACCGCCTGTTTCTCTTGGGCGAGTTTTTTCAGCACCGGAAGCGGATGGGCTAATACGGTTTCCACGGACACCCCGGCCAGGGCCGCGCATTCCCCAGGATGAGGCGTGAGGATGGCGTTTCCATGGAACACCCCGTCTTTAGCCAAGGCAATGGCCTCAGCGTCTAAAATGAGGGGGATCCCTTCCCACTCCCGTACCAAGGCACGGTGAAAGAGCATGGCCCGATCCGGCGCTTTCCCCCAGCCGGGGCCAAGGAGCAGGGCGTCGGGATAAAACCGCGTTTCCTGGCCTGGTGTATAAACTACGCTATCTTCAGTCCCGGCGGGCACCACCATGACCCCTCCGGCAGTGGCCGCCAAGATGGGATAGATAGAGGTGTCCGCTATAAGTCGCACCAAGCCGGCTCCTGCGGCTTGGGCCCCGGCTGCGGCTATCCGGGCGGCTCCGGTACTTCCCGGGGAACCCGCGTGGATTTCCACCACCCCCCGTTGGTGTTTGTATGCCTCGGGCTTAACCGGCGGAATCCGGGATCGGACCTCCTCCCAAGCGACCAGCTCCGCCCCTTCAAAGGCGTCCACTAAAGCGGGGGGAAAAATACCCCCTACGGGCACAATGGTTCCCCCATAGGGCCGGGCTGCGGGATTATAGAGGGCGACCTTTCGGGGTTCTATGGCGAGGCTCAGGTCCGCTTTGAGGATGAGCATAGAGGTTTCCCAGAAATCGAAATTCCCCGAAGGCAGGTCTATAGCAACCACCCAGGGCCGCCGGGGTGTAGCAGGGCTATAGGGGTTCGCGGTGAGGGCGTTTACGGCCTGTACCATAGCCGCCGGGGTTCCACGTAAGGGCCCCGTAAGCCCAGTGCCGGCAATACCGTCGATGATGATAGTCCCCTGGCTAAGGAAGGCTAGGGGATCCTTGAGCTGCTTCCAGGTAAGGAGGGAAACCCCCAGTTTGTTCAGGGAGCGCAGAGCCTCGCTGTGGGGACTCCGTTCCTCCGCCTGGGGCAGGCGGTCTAGCACCACGGTCTGCAAGGCCGCTTCGGCGACGCCCTGGATAAGCAGCGTCCGCAGCATAACCATGGCGTCCGCCCCGTTATTACCGGAACCGGCAAGCACCAGCATACGGGGAGCAGGGCCCTGAAACAAGGCGGGAGAGTATGCACGCAGAACCGCAGCGCAAGAACGGCCTGCCGCCTCGACCAGTGCGAAAGGATTAAGGCCCCAGGAGGCAAGGGCCTCCGCATCCAGGGCTTGGGCGGTTTTCGCCGTAAGCAGTTTGACCGGACTCATACGGGAGAATTCGCCGGGTGGTATCATCATAAGGGAGTATCTCCTATCAATTTATCGGTTCGCCACCAGACGAGCTTTATGTCCCAATTATCCACCAAGATACCCGAGAGGATTCCGTCCTCAGCCAGGGCAAAGGCGTTAAATTGCAATTCATCGGGATCCACCTGAATAAATCCCCGGTGCTGTTTACCGTTGGCTGCGGAACCGGCGTCTAAAATCAAGAGGGCATACCCGGCCTCTACGGGGACGTACAAGAAGACCTGTTCCTTGCGGATGGCCCCTAGAAGGGAATAAAATAGTTTAATCGGAGTTTTCCGGCCGCTTTCAGTCAAGATAGTTTCGAAAAAGGGAACTTCCACAGTCCGCTCATAGGAGCCATCTTCTACGGCCATGACCCAAATTACCGAGCTGTCAGGCTCGCTGCCGGATCGGGTATTGGTAGATTCATCGTAGGTATCCCGGTAATAATCCACCTTGAGGTAGAGCTTACGCTCATCCGGAGCTACGCCGATGGCGTCCAAGGAGGCGAAGACCATATCCCGGTCCGGGGGGATGGGGAGGGCGGTATTCTGGAGTTTCACCACATACAGGGAGGTTCCCTCGGCGTCGAACCAATAGATATGCCAGCCTGCGGGAAGCCGGCACACCACGGCCAATTCGTCCTTCAGGGAGGTATACAGTCCTTCGATTTTTGGGAAGGGGCTGCCGCCGATACCCTCCTGGCCCAGATACTGGACGAAGCGGCCGTATTCATCAAAATGTAGGATCACCTTATCGAAGATCGCCTTGGAAGCAGGATCAAACCGGTGTCCTTCGTCGGGGAGCTGGTCTTCCACGTACAGGTGTTTCCGGGAATCCACCGTAATTTTTCCTGGGGCTAGGAGAGGGTAGGTAAGCGCCCAGCGGGTTACGATTTCCCCTTCTTTCAGGGGCAACAAGGTGAGGGGCAGGGGGTTAGTCTGGTCATTATAAATCATAAACAGGAGATCCCCATAAGAATTATACCGGGCGATTTTAGCCCCCTTACCATCGGAAATATAAAAAAGGCCTTCCCGCATGGCGAGTTCGGTTCTGCGGATTCCCTGGTCCCCTTCCAGGTTATAGAGGGCGATTTGATCTTCCATAAGTCCGATTTCCAAGGTAAAGAGATTTTCCCGGCTGATAGAAGGGAAAGGTTCCTGGGTACAGGCCCCTGCCCAGAGGCTCACGAGGGCACTCATCAGGACCCCCGCTTTCACGGATAGTCGCATAAGGAACCTTAGCCCCCCCCCAGCCCTCTGTCAAGCATTTGACTTGGAGGCATATAGGGAGTCACGTTATAAGGTAATAAGGGATTACATCCCTTCGCACGAGCGGTAAGTGTCCAAGCGAGATGATGGGCGTGCTTTGTATCGCAAGCTATGGAACACTATAAAAGGCGCCCAATCTTCATAAATACACCCATCCCCTAACCTATCATGCACTTCCACGATAGGTGGCCATTGCCAATCGGGTCAGACCCCAGCAGGTCTGCTCCTGGGTTAAAGCTTTGTAAGCAAAGCCACAATAGAGCTGAGTGCGTCCCCCCAGTAGTAGGAATGAAGGGACGTACACCCTGCTCCCTAACCACATTGCCCCCAATACGCCTCCAGGGTAGGTGGCATGGCAGGTGGTAGGCAGGAGGGAAGATTACACGTTACAGTAAACTATGCTTGAAAATTTCGTTAAGGCGCTGTTCGGTTCCCAACATGAACGGGACCTTAAAGCGCTCTTGCCTATATTACACCGAGTCAATGAAAAGGAAGGCTGGGCCCTAGGACTTCCTCCAGAGGAATTCCCCGAGCTGACCCGCCAGTTCAAAGACCGCCACGCCCAGGGAGAAAGTCTGGACGATCTGCTCCCTGAAGCCTTTGCCCTGGCCCGGGAGGCGGCCCGGCGTACCCTGGGAGAGCGGCCCTACGATGTGCAGGTACTGGGTTCCATCGTAC
>JAITJK010000173.1 GCA_031278935.1 Spirochaetaceae bacterium
GGCAGGAGGCTCTGGTGAAGCAGATACAAATGGTGTATCGGTGGTTCTGTAAGCTTGAAGAGTTGGTGGTTTCCCTATTGGTGGCGGTAATCACTTTTTTAGTGTTTATTTCCGCAGTGGCCCGGAGCGTCAAACATCCCTTGAACTGGGCCCAGGACGTGTCGCTGCTCTTGTTTGCCTGGGTGGTGTTCTTAGGGGCGGATCTGGCCCTGCGGAAAGCGGATTTCGTCCGGGTAGATATGCTGGTAAGTCACTTCCCCGCAAAGGTGCAGAAGTTTTTGTATTATTTTATGTCCCTTTTGGCTATAGCCTTTTTGGGCATTCTCGTGGTCTACGGGTTTCCCTTGAGTATAGACAACGCCAAACGCTTGTTTCAAACCCTAGGCATCAGTTATTCCTGGGCAACCGTGAGCGCCCCGGTGGGTTCTATCCTGCTCATCATTACCATCATCTTAAAACTCGTCGCCCACTGGAAAGACAAGCATATCGTGGTCCAGAGTAAGGAGGCCATCTGATGGGAGCGGTGCTTATCGTCTTTTTTTTGCTTCTCCTTTTGGGGATGCCCGTGGCCTTTGCCATCGGCGTTTCTGGGACGGTCTTCTTTCTGGTTACCCCGGACATTCCCTTTTCCATTGTGGTGCAAAAAGTCGTCAGTTCCATCCAGAGTTTTACCCTCTTGGCCATACCCCTTTTTGTATTTGCCGGAAACCTGATGAATAACACCGGAATTACTTCCCGACTAGTCAAGTTGTCCAACGTCCTGACCGGACATATGTACGGGAACTTAGGTCAAATATCCTGTGTGCTTTCCACCTTGATGGGCGGGGTGTCCGGTTCGGCTAATGCGGACGCGGCCATGGAATGTCGGGTCCTCGGTCCTTCGATGACCAAGCGGGGCTATACCAAAGGGTATTCTGCGGCGGTCAACGGGATTACGTCCTTAATTACCGCGACCATTCCCCCCAGCATGGGCCTCATCATCTACGGCTCCGTGGGGGAGGTCTCCATCGGGCGGCTCTTTGCCGGCGGATTTATCCCGGGGTTTCTCATGATGCTGGCCCTGATGATTACCATACGAATCACCGCAAAAAAACGGGGCTATCTGCCAGAACGGGACAGGCCGGCGGGCCTCAAGGAAATCGGCGCAGCCTTTGTGGACAGCATCTGGGCCCTGCTTTTTCCGCTCATCTTGATCCTGGGTATTCGCTTTGGGATCTTTACCCCCTCGGAGTCCGGGGCCTTTGCCTGTATGTACGCGATTTTCGTGGGGGTAGTTATTTACCGGGAACTGACTTTAAAGACCTTTTTGCAGACCCTGCGGGATACGGCCAATGACATCGGTATCATTATGATCCTGGTTTCCCTGTCCGGCATCTTTGGGTACGGCATTGTGTATGACCGCATACCTCAGGCTATGGCTTCGTTTTTGGTGAACATTACCTCGAACTCCTATATCCTGTTGCTGATTATCATTCTTCTTTTACTGTTCTGCGGGATGTTTATTGAGACTACGGTCATTGCCCTGCTTTTGACCCCCATACTGTTACCGGTGATTACCTCGGCGGGCATTGATCCGGTCCAATTCGGCCTCATCATGATGACCGTAGTTACCATGGGGATCATGACGCCTCCGGTGGGTATTGCCTTGTACACTACCTCGAGCATCATGGGCTGCAAGCCCGAAGAGACGGCCCGGGAATCCATTCCTTTCATTATAGCGGTGGTTATGGTGATTCTGGTGTGTATCTTTTGCAAAGACTTGATTCTCTTCATTCCCAACCTCATCTTCGGTAAATAACCACCTATCGTGGAGCCACCTGCCCTGGAGGTGAATTCCCCGACGGGCGTGGTGATGAGCGGGCGGGACGCGCCTTGCTTCGGGCGCGGGGAGCTTTGGGGTAAGGTCATTGCGGGTGCATTGAAGCAATCCAGTGGAGAGGATACTCTTCTGAATTGCTTTGCCGCTTCACTCGCAATGACACCCTCCCCGTGTAGGAACCTATATCTTTATCCCCCCACTCTCCGACTCCAGGGCAAATGGTGGGCGGAAAAGCGGTGAAATAGTGGCGTATGCCTGGAGAAAACTGCGACCCCTGGCAGAATAAAGGGTATTCCATTTTGGGCTTCTTTGGTAACAAACACCTTAAAGCGGTCTATCTGGATCAGGGTAGGGGACACCCCGGACAGGCGGTAATTGTAGCTAGGGCTTTCCTTGACCATTTAAGGTTCTCATGTTTTGCACCTTTAGTTGATAGCCTGCTTGTAGGGGGATAGCAAAAATTTTGTTCTGTACTATACAATCTAGACAATAAATATCCCCCTCAGAGAAATAAAAGGAACGTTGCGGCCTCATGGATGAGTGGATACTCAATCACGACTATGGAAAAAACGGGAGCACAGACCGGCTCGAAGCGGGAATTACCTCCCTATGCCGCTCAGATCCGGATATAGAGCGGCTTTTGGGCCCTGAAATCCTAGGGGTAATCCCTCTTCTACAACGATATATCGCCGAAATTGAACGCTTTAACCCGTTTTACCATCTAGTGAAGGTGCAAAATCAGGAAGAACTGGTGATTAAGCATATCCTTGATTCTCTTGGCC
>JAITJK010000212.1 GCA_031278935.1 Spirochaetaceae bacterium
AAACCTTTCCAAGATCTTCGAGCCCTATTTTACCACCAAAGAAACCGGCTCTGGGCTCGGGCTTACCTTGGCGTTCAAGATCATTCGAGAACATCAAGGAGAGATTACGGTGAAGTCGAAACCCGGTGAGGGGACCTGTTTCAGCATCGCCTTGCCGATTCCGCAGAAGGAGCGGCGGTTTATCAGTTACGAAGGTGAAGCGGAGGCAATCTATGAAATTTAAGCTCTTGGTGGTGGATGATGAAAAGAACATCCGGGAGGGACTGGCCGCGTCCTTGGAAATGGATGGATATGAAGTGGTAACCGCCGCCCAGGGAGATGAGGGCTGGAAACGGTTCCAAAAAGGAGACCTGGACCTGGTCATCACCGACCTGCGTATGGCCGGCTTGAGCGGCGAGGAACTGCTTAAACGGATCACCGCAGAAAGCCCGGGGATTCCAGTGATCGTCCTCACGGGACACGGTACCGTGGAGACTGCGGTAGCGGCCATGCGGAACGGGGCCTATGATTTTCTCACCAAACCGGTCAACCTGGACCGACTGTCTCTCTTGGTGAAGCGGGCCTTGCAGAACCGGGAACTGGTCTTAAAGCACCGGCGTATGGAAGAGGAACTGGAACGGCACAAACAGTTTGAGACCATCATCGGTACCTCAGGGCCCATGCGCCGGGTTTTCGACACTATCAGCCGGGTTGCCCCGGCCAAGGCCTCGGTGCTTATCACCGGAGAGTCGGGGGTAGGCAAAGAGCTTGTGGCCGATGCGATTCACGGCCTTTCGCCCCGCCGGAGAAAGCCTTTGGTTAAGGTGCATTGCGCCGCCTTGGCCGCGAGCCTTTTAGAGAGCGAACTTTTTGGCCATGAGAAGGGGAGTTTTACCGGGGCCACTACCCGGAAACGGGGTCGCTTCGAGCTTGCCCACGAGGGGACCCTCTTCCTGGATGAAATCGGAGAAATCGACCAGAACATCCAGATTAAGCTCCTTAGGGTATTGCAGGAGAAGAAGTTCGAGCGAGTAGGGGGCGAGGAGACCATTGAGACGGATGTCCGGATCGTGGCGGCCACCAACAAGAACCTCAAAGAAGAGATCGAAAAGGGCAATTTCCGGGAAGACCTGTATTTCCGGCTGAATGTGGTGAACATTTTTATTCCCCCCTTGCGGGAACGGAAAGACGACCTGCCCCTGCTTATTACGGCGTTTCTCAAGGAGTTTGCCGGAGAGAACGAGAAGACCGTAGATACCATTGACGAGAAAGCCCGGGCCGCCATCTACGCCTACGACTGGCCTGGCAATGTCCGGGAACTACGGAACTGTATGGAAAGCGCGGTGGTTATGGCCAAGGGCCCGGTGATAACCGTGGACGACCTGCCCCCCACCTTACGGCGGAAAAGCGAGGAGGGCTGGATCCGCATCCCCCTGGGCACGAGTCTTGAGGATGCAGAGAAGATCATCATCCGGGATACCCTTACCTTTCTGCAGGGGAATAAGAGCAAGACTGCGGAAATGCTGGCCATTGGCCGTAAGACCCTCCACCGTAAGCTCTCACCTGGCGGTGGGCGTATGCTCCATGATGAGGGGAGGGGAAACTCGCAAGCAGGCGTCCACGTTCCTGCTACTCGTGGAAATGAACGCTAATTCTTATATATACCGTCATTGCAAGCGCAGCAAAGCAATCCAGAGAAAGGGATGCTCCTACAGAAGAACAGCGATAGGGACTAAGATTTTCATGAAAAGATTATCCGGAAACCCTGGACGCTCTGGAATATCTTTGGGTTCCCGAACAACCTATTTACTACCAATCAACTCTCTTCCGTTCAGATTCTGATCTTTCCACACCAGGGTATTTTTTTAGAAACCGATGAAAACCCTGATCTGAAATTCATTTTTAAGGGGACTATGCTTATCAATGTTACCAGATGCCTCAATGTCCTTGGCCCCTATGTGGTTTAACCTGTCGAAAATCATAATACTAAAACTACCGCGTGCAATGGAGAAACCTGCTTTCACAAATATCCCGTTGCCGTCAAAATACCCTAGATTATCCGAACCGGCCACAACAAAGGTATTGATGGGGTCGTTGATTTTATACTCCCCGCAGACTTCCAACTTGTAGGCTGTATCTCCCAGGTTTTCAACCACCGTACCTTCTTCTAATTTCCCCAAAAGATCCGATGTCGCCGTTATGCCGTTAAGTGCATCGGGAAGTTCGTTTTGGAAAACAGCCCTGCCTTTCAGATAGGCTTTAAACGGATTGTCATCAAATCTCGTCTCTACTTTACCACCCACCCAGAGATAACCGTTTTTGCGGAAGTTCGTTAGACTTTCGTTGTATTTACGGCTGTCATACCGGGCATTAAGTCCAACCCCAATAGGAACACCGAAAGAAGGCAACTTAACATCAACACCGAAAAGGGCTTTTATATAAGAGTCATCCGTACCTTTAACTTTCACTGTGCCGTTCTCTTCCTCTGTCCAAGATGTTTCCGGGGTTAATTCCATACTACCCCCTACATCAAAAATGTCTGTTTTATACACAACGCCGAAAACCGTTCCACCAAAAACATCCTCAAAGTTGGTATTATTAACCCAAACTGGGAGACGGAATCCGAAACTTAAACCCTCAATGAATTTAAATTCTGTGCGGATACCCTTTCCCTCGTCAAAGCCCGGATCATCCGCGTTGATATAGTTCCCCAGCCCCCACTTGTGGCCATATATATCACCAACGTCAACAACAATCCGCTTATCGAAGAAGTTTAACCAGCCCCATCCTACGGGAAGATAGTATCCACCCACTCTATCCCCGCCATTATAATCGGCCCGGATAAAACTGTTATACCCTCCCCATTCGCTTTCATAGCCAAAATCAAGCTGACTGCGGAATCTTACCCAATAATCGTCTTCAAACAGATAGACTTGGGTTTTATCCGAATCATCTCCCTTGTCCTCGGTATCGATTCTTAAACCAGTTATTACCTTCCCGTAAAAAAAGAACCCTTCCCCGACGTCAAGCGCAAAAGAACTTGCCGCGAATCCGATTAGCAACAAAAAAACAAAAAGCCTTTTCATCTCAAATACGCTCCTCAAAAAAATATACCGCAACGTTATACAACGTAACACGCATCATAGAAAATTCCGTCATCCTAGATTCGAGAATCCTTAATTCCGCTGGAAAAGGCTTCGGTGTCCTGGGCAAAAGCTTGCCACACACTGCACGCCACTATGGTGCAGCAGAAAATGAATCGTTTCATACTTACTGTTCCTCCGGAAAATGAAAAACGTACTCTTGGGATTGACTTCGGGAAAGACACAATACAGGACCCCCTGCCCGTATCCATTCCAGCAGGTTCCCAAATTGTCTGATTCTTTGTTTTTAAAAATTAGTTT
>JAITJK010000242.1 GCA_031278935.1 Spirochaetaceae bacterium
CCCTCCCGGGTTATCCTTCATTAGGTCTTTTGAACTTACTCATTATCCCCCCACTTCGTCAAGAGGTTCTACCGCTTTTTCGTAAAAAAAATACTCCGGCTTTTGTAAGCTCAATACCTTTCTTAAAAAACAACAAGATTAAATATACAGCAGTCGAATCATAAAAGTCAAGGGCTTTCACCCTAATTTTTTAATCTTTATTAAAAATTTTCTCTTCCCCTGGTACACCACAGCCTTTTACCGCTTCTTGTAAAGCATGAGATAGTCCGCAAAAGAAATAGCCGAAATCACCACGGATATACCAAAAATGATCCGCGCTCCCATGCGTAACAGCTCAAACCCCCCATCAAGACCCAGCCGTTGTGCGCTGGCCGCGAGGAGGGCCACCGCGCCAGCGATCATATAGGCCACCGCTTTTATCTTACCCCCCTTCCGGGCGCCCATAACCACCCCTTTCTTCATCATGAGGTTCCGGAGAAACTGGATGCCAATCTCCCGGTACAGGATCGCCAAAAACAACACCCCCGGCAAGATGCCATCCAGGACAAAGCAGAGGAAGTAGGTGATCCGCACCAGCACATCCGCAAAGGGATCAAACAACTTACCGAAATCACTCACTTCCTTGCGGGAACGAGCAATCTTACCGTCCGCCAAGTCGCTAAACTCTGAAAGAATAAATAATCCCCAAAGAACCGGCACAACCCACTTGCAATCTCCGCCGGCCAAGCCCGTTGCCTTCTGGTAAGGAAATACATACACCCCGAAAAAAATCGGCGCAAGAACCAGGCGGAGAGCCGTTACCTTATCAGCTAGGGTCATGGGGTCCAGTATGCCGATTTCCCGTTCCCCCTGTCAAGCGCCGTGCCTTCACCCTTTTGGCTTCCCCTTTTCTTTGAAGACCCAGCGGTTATCTACCTTTTCAAAGGAGGAACCAGCGGCCTGGATATGTCTGCCATCATCGGCGGCAAGTTTTACCGTACCCAAGATCATATTCACCTCTAGCACCTTCCATAGGGTTCCGTCATACTGTACCTTGCTTCCTTCCGGGGGGATGAGTCGGCGCTGCTCGCTGTAAAAACAATGCTCATAGGCCAAGCAACAGAGGAGTCGGCCACAAGGGCCAGATATTTTCATGGAATTGAGGGATAGATTCTGATCTTTGGCCATTTTTATGGACACGGGCTTTAAATTGTCCGAAATCATGTGGCAACAATATCCCCGGCCGCAAACACCCAAGCCCCCTACTTCCCGGGCTTCATCCCGAACCCCAATCTGGCGCAGCTCTATGCGAGTTTTGAAGATGCCCACCAGGTCCTTGACCAATTCCCGGAAATCTACCCGGTTCTCGGAGGTAAAGAAAAACAAAATTTTCGGCTCTTCCAAGAGGTAATGCACCGAGACCAGTTTCATTTCCAAGCGATGGGCCTCAATTTTCTGTTTACACAAGGCAAAGGCTTCTTGTTCCAAGGCCTGGTTGGAGTGGGCCTTTTCCAGCTCTTCTGGGAGGGCAGGTCGTTCTATGCGGGTAATTTCAGAAAATAAGGGGGTTCCCTCTTTCCGGGGTACTAGGCCGATAATCTGGGCCAGATCCCGGCCATAGCGGGTAGGCACCAGAACCATACTCTGAGAACTCAAGGGCTCCCCCGGATAGGCTGCGAGAAAGGTTTCATGGGAATACAAGAGCCGGATCCGATACACCGGCGTGTCCGGGGCGAGCAATTTCTCCCCGGATTCAAGAATTACCACCGTGCTATCTAATTTTTCCGCAGGCTTATCCTCAAGCGCGGCAATATCCTCTTCGTCTACATCTCGCATACACCCTGCCTCACTGCATTAAATCTACCAGTAGCCCGGTAATCTCTTCAAGACGGGCGAGAATTTCCAGCTGCACGGTTTGGCCCGCCAAGATCCCTGCGGCCAGTTGTTCCAGCTTTTGGTCTACCACCTGTACAATGGCGAAGTTTTTCCGCTTTAGTAAATTCGTCCCGCTCACCTGCTTTTCCGCAGTATACCCGTATTTCACCACATACTGGAGGAAATTCCGCACCGCAGCCTTGTAGCGCAGGATCTCTTCCGGGAGAGGCCGGCGCTTCAGATCATCCCCGGTACTGTGTACCGCATCCAGTAGTTCGTTAATCGTCTCTTCCGAAGGGGGCATATCCTCCACCGCCAAAGACGCAGCCTCGGCATTCCGATTTATATGCTCTAAAATACCAGAAAAACGCGGTTTTTGCCCTTTGCGGACCGCCGCATCCTGCTTTTTTTTCGTTTCCGCTTTAAGACCGGCATATACCGCGCTGGTAAAGAAGCCCGGTTCCAAGAACTCTATCTTAGCCATAGGGCTAGCTGCTCCGTTTTAAGGGCAGGGGAAACACATCGGGAAGCTCGATGGCCTCCTGGAGTTCCGCCATAGCCTCTTCCCATTGTTCATCGTTATGGCAGACTCGAACCTTACCGTGGATGAGGCAACCCTCATCCACCTGGATTCGCCGGGTGATAATATCCCCCAAGATAAGACCCGTAGAGAGGATCACCAGCCGTTCCGTGGCGATGACGTTTCCGTATATCACCCCTCCTACGGTTATAGAGGTGCCCCGGAGATTACTCTTGAGCCGGGCCTTTTCACCAATCGCCACCCGACCCCGGACGGATACGTCCCCTTGAATGCTACCATCTATCCGGGTGAATCCTGCGGTTTCAATGGTTCCATGAACCTGCGTACCCGGTCCGATGATGGTATTGAGCAAAAAATCTGTCCGTTTACGGCCAGCCATGGTTCCACATCCTTTTTTAATGGGATCGCAACAGATTAGAACGGATATTGATGTATTTATAGGGGTCCACCACGTCTGAACCAATATGCACTTCATAATGCAGATGGGGCCCCGTGGAAAGCCCAGTATTGCCAATATAGCCGATTACCTCGCCCTGCTGCACCCACTGACCGGTTTTCACCCGGATAGTCAGCATATGGGCATAGCGAGTATAAAACCCATGTTTATGTTTAATAATCACGTTGTTCCCAAAACCACCGTGTTCATAGTCTACGGTAACCACCTGGCCGTCGGCAGTAGCCACGATGGGATCCCCCTGGCGATAGGTAGACAGATCGATACCCTTATGAATGTAATACTGCCCACTAAAGGGGTGTTTGTTTTGCCCAAAGAACATAGAAACGTGCCCAATGCCCCCTTTGATAGGCCAAATACTGGGGATTTCCGTGAGCAGGGCATTCTGGGAATTGAGGAGCGTGCCGATCTCCCTCACGGGCTCTACCACGGATGAAAGATAACCCGCAAGCTTGCGGATATCATGTACTTCCTGCAAGATCCCGTCTGGGGTTTCGGTGATATCGAAAAAAGAGGATAGGTCCCCCCCCCCCTGATTCGCCTTAGTTCTTCCCTCCAGGTTCGCACCCAGGGTAGCTAAGGTCCCGGAAAGGGCGGTCTCAAAGCCCTTGGCTTCCCGCAACAAGAGGGCGGTTTCGTCCCGGAGCTGATCTAAGCTGGCCTGGGTATCCTGCAAGCGGCTGTCCTTATCGGTAAAGGTTTCCTGGCTAGGGCCGTAGGAGGTCCCGTACCAGAAAAAGGCCCCGACTAAACCAGCAAATACCAGGAGACAACAAACGAAGGATACCAGGGTAAAATGCAAGTTATATACTTTCTGGGCCGAATGGGGGACCAGGACGATGGTATATTGCCGGGTGAGGAGGTGGAGTAGGCCCAGGCCGCCCCGGGCCATAGCCTTCCCCATGAGCAAGATCGTCTGCTTAACCTTATGGACGATGCTATTTTCCAACCGTTTATATGCATGGACCGAAGCCACCATGTACCTCTTGTACGTAAAAACTCTCGTCTGTCTGAATCAGCACCTCCCGACTGCATCCGAACAGCAACCTATTTAGACGATTTATTCTATATTATAAACGCAACCCGTGTCAAACGCCTTTTTGGGGGTTGCCAGACGGGGAAAGACGGCTCTTCGGGTTCATATAAGCCGGTATAGAGGCGTGTACCCTGAATTCGGCAGGTGGCTATCCAAGACCATAAGATATGGTACCGTGGTCCGATGGGAAGAAAAAAGTTCGCGAAAAACGTCATCGCAAGCACAACGAAGCAATTTAGTGAAGGGGATGTTCGTCTGGATTACTTCGTCGCTTTACTCTCGCATTGCCATGGGCGGTATCCAAACCGGATAACGGATGCCTCTACCTCTAACCACGTCCCCCAATACGGCCACGGCAGGCGTTAACGAAGGCGTTTGATGAGAAGGTCGGTTTGGTCTTTATATTGGGCGGGGGCAATAGCGCCCGCTTGCTCAAGAAACTCGATGGCTTCACTGTTGCGGCCTGCGGAAGCCGCGTTGACCCCCTGAGCATAGGCCACCAGGGCAGGGTCCGCGCCGTACTGTAAGGCCGAACGATAATACCTTTCAGCAAGATCGTATTGCTTTTGGTCGTACGCTAAAAGACCCAGGTAATAGTGCGGGGCGTAGTGGGTGTAGCGCTGGCGCAGAGCTTGCTGGAAAACCGCTTCGGCGGTGGGGAAGTCCTTGTCTTTGTAGGCTTGCTGGCCGTCTATGATGAGTTCCGCAAAGGTTTTCCGGCTTTCTAGATACATCCGGTAATCCGCTTCCAGAGTCTCTAGGTCGGTCCAGCTGAGAATATGCCGGAAAAGCACTTCCGCATTAGCCGGAGAAGAAGCCGTACTGGAAAGCAGCATAAAACATTCGTAGAGAATCCGCTCATAATAAGAACGGTTGCTGTCTCTAAAAAAGGAAACCAAAGACCAGGAAACGCTTTGCAGATACGCCGGAAAACCCTGCACATCCGCCAAAAACACTGATTCCAGAGCCGGAGCCTTGTCTCCCAGGTCTTTCACCGTTTCTAGCCAGGCAAGATTCTCTTCGTAGATTACCCCTCCCGCCGCATCACCGGGAACCTCCACCTCCTCCAGCGCGGCGGAAGGGATGCTCTCATAATACAAGGTGCTAAAGTAGATGGCAAAACCCTCTCGAAGCCATGCCGGAGGCTGAGGAATGAAAGCCCGTAGGTATTGCACAAAAGCCTGATGGGGGAACATACGCTCCGCTTCGGCGCTGCCCCGGTGAATGACCAGCTCCCGCCGGTCGGGCTGATTGTAGTGCATATACACCGCGCCGGAGCTGGTTCGGCCTAGATGCTCGGAGATATAGGCGTCATAGTCTTCCTGGGCGGTGTAGGCGCGGACTTTTAAAGGCCTGCGGAGGGCGTCCTCATTAAAATGAAATATGCTGTTATAATGCTTAAACCGGACTTCTAATTCCCTGGACAAGAGGGTCGCATCGGCGCTATTACCGTCACTCTGGACCACATAATGCCTGCTGGTTACCGATACCATCGGCACGGCGCCGAGCCGCGGGGCCACCACCATAAGAAAAACCAGCGAACCTAGTAAACCGTAACCATAACGCTTCATGGAAACTCCTCTTAACCTGCCCCAGGTGTCTATAACCCTATTCCTAGCAGCCTTCCACTATGCCTCCACAGCAGGTGGTGTATCTTCTATTATCGAACATTTACCCCGAGACTTTTATCAAATCCCCGTTATATGATCTTATCTATAATAATATTGACTTCTTCAATCAGAATCCCCGTATACCGTTCAATGTTCTCAATAATATAACGTTGCAGCTCATGGATGTCCTCGCCCAACTCGGTACCGTAAGCCACATCAATGGTGATTACCAGACGGTAGCCCATAGCGTCGTCCTTCACGACGATTTTTTTGATCCCGATATTTTGATTATACTCGTCTATACAGTTGATCACCATATAGCTCAGGGCCTTTTCGGAAATGTTTATCCGGCCCCGTTTGGAGTATTCCGGCCGGACCACGGACTTTTCATGGATCCGGGGGATGGCGCTGATAGCCGGGGGGACGGGATGAGGCTTAAAAATCCGGATGGCGTTATAGAAAATCGTGGGATAATTGCGTTTCACCTCAATGGAAGGGACTGGAATCACGTGTTTACCCTCGATGCGCCGGGTCCTAATGGCGGTTTCAATGTCCGCTTGAGAGGCGATATCCTCGATCTTGACGATTTTACTGGGCGACGGTATCTGCAACCGGGCGGCGATTTTGTTCACCATCTTGACAGAGGTCCCGAGGATGAGAATTTTCTTAAACCGTTCCCCTTGGAGCTTGCGGGCCACCTCGTCCCGCTGACTTTTGTCATCGAATAAGGCGACTTTCACTGCGGCCATGAAGGTTTTTTCCGTTTTGGCCGACTGGCCGGCCACGATGCGGTTATCCCGGATGAGCAACCCGTCGTCAATGATGAAATCGATGTGGTATCTCTGGGCCACCAGTTTGGCCCGAAAACTTTTGCCTGTACCGCTTTCCCCCACCAGGGCATAGATTTTGATTCTCCTCAAGTTTAAAAAGAGATCCTTAATCATGTTCCCCCGCACTCCTCCCGGTTTGATGTATCATCTTCTAGTATATCCCAATCGGGCGGTCTCGTCAGAGAAGGAGGCAGGGAAAACCGCCTTGCTCCGTCAATAAACAGGGCAAGGCAGCAGAAAAAGGGCCGGCTATTGGACTTGTTCAATAACCCGGTTGGTTATCGAACAAGTCCTGCAAAAAGCTCCGCATTTTTCTATTTTTCAGCGGAAGTTGTTTAAAAAATTAAGTTTTTAAAAAACACTATTGTTTAAATAATATAAAAGCATTATCCAAAATCTGTAATAAGAATATCGCAA
>JAITJK010000253.1 GCA_031278935.1 Spirochaetaceae bacterium
GTACGAGCCCCGTGGACTCGATGGCCCATAATCCTCGGGAAATTATCGAAGAACTTAAGAGTGGTAAGTTCAAAAACATCGCGGAGCGTTCCGGCAGGGCCCAAGACCAAGAGGGCGGCGGAACCCTGGAAACGTTGCGCCGAGGAGGGTATATGTAATGAGAGAGACCGATTTAGAACGGATGAACATCGTCATAACCGGCCATGTGGATCATGGCAAGAGCACCCTGGTAGGGCGACTCTTGGCGGATACCCAGTCCCTACCGGAAGGCAAGCTCCAGGCCATGCAGGATATGTGCAAGAAAAACGGCCGGGTCTTTGAATACGCCTTTTTGCTGGACGCCTTGGAGGACGAGCAAAAACAAGGTATTACCATTGATAGTGCCCGGATCTTTTTCAAGAGCTTGCGCCGGGAATACATCATCATTGACGCCCCGGGGCATATTGAATTCCTGCGAAATATGCTCAGCGGCGCGTCCCGGGCCGATGGGGCGATCTTGGTGATCGACGCCCTGGAAGGGGTGGCGGAAAATTCCCGGCGCCACGGGCTTTTGCTTTCCTTGCTGGGGATTTCCCAAGTGGTGGTGGCGGTGAATAAGCTCGACGCCCTGCACTACGACGAAAAGGCCTTTACCGCGATCTGCGAAGAATACGGGGCGTACCTGGAGACCCTGAAGGTACGGCCCATGTCCTTCGTGCCCATCAGCGCCCGGGAGGGGAAGAACATCACCATCCGAGCCCAAGAGATGCCCTGGTACACCGGCGGCACCATCCTGGAAGCGTTGGACCGTTTTTATAAGCCTTCGGAGGACAAATGGGCGTTTTTCGCTATGCCTGTGCAGGATGTGTACCGGTTTAGCGATGACAACGACCAAAGGCGGATCTACGCAGGCACGGTGGTAAGCGGGGAGATCCGGGAAGGGGATGCGGTGTTGTTCCTGCCTTCCGAAAAGACCTCCCGAATCAAGACCATCGAGGCATGGAATGCTCCCCCAAAGAGTGTGGCCAGGACCCACGACGCTGTGGGCTTCACCCTGGCAGATGATATCTACGTGCGGCCCGGGGAGGTGATGCTCCGGAGGTCCCAGGACGCGCCCCTCCGGGTGAGCGTGCGAATCAAAGCCAACCTGATATGGCTGGGGGAACGGCCTTTGACCGAAGATCGGTCCTATCTCTTTAAGTTGGGAAGCGCCAAGGTGGAGGCCCGGCTGGAATGTATCGAGCGGTTTTTGGGGGACCGCACAGAGGATGGGCCCTATAAAGAGCTCCGGCGCCATGACTGCGGCCAGGTGGTCCTGCACCTGTCCCGGCCCATTGCCCTTACTTCCTTCTACGATAACCAGACTTTGGGCCGTTTTGTCATGGTAGACGCCTACAACGCCGCAGGTTGTGGTATTATCCTGGATATCCAGGACGCGCCGGTCGCCCTGGGCGCATCGGGGAAGCACCATTTTGAAGAAGAGCTCTTTGATCTCTTACACCGGCATTTCCCCGACCGGTTTTAAGGCCCAGCGCGTGATCACCCACCCTTAAGGAGGAACCCTATGAGTTATGAAGCGCGCCGAAACCGGCTCTGCCAATGGATGCTCGAAGAACAGGTACAACTGGCTATGTTTGAGCATACCGAGGGGCGGCAGGACCCGTCCATCCGCTGGCTGACCGGCCATCCCTCTGACGCCCTCTTGTTTTTGGCCGCAGATTCCACGGGCGCTGTCCAGGCGCTTCTGGTTCCTTGGGACCTCAACCTTGCCTTGTGCTATGCCGAGGTGGACAGCATTATCGCCTATTCGGAATTTGAGCGTCGGCCTTTGCAGGCTCTTAAAGGGGCCCTCTCGTATTTTCATGTCCCTCTGGGCAGCAGAGTGGAGATTCCGCCGGTTATGCCCTATCCCCTGTTTTTGCGGTACGTGGAGGCCTTCATGGATTTTGAGATTCTCTGCCGGAACGGAGGGATTCACGAGGAAGCGGAGGGCTTACGGGCGGTAAAAGACCCACAGGAAATCCAGATCTACCGGACCGTATCGGCCATTACTAACGAACTCATGGAGGAGATCGAAGGGCATATCCGTTCGGGACGGCTCGCCACGGAAGACGCGGTGGCCTTATACCTTGAATCGGCCTGCCGCAAGCGGGGTTGCGAGGGCGTAGGCTTTGAGATATTGGCCGCCGGGCCGAAACGGAGTTTCGGCATTCATCCTTTTCCGGCCTATACCGCCGGAGAGTTTGCCACAGCGGGGCTTTCCATTTTGGATTTCGGCCTTAAGTATGAGGGTTATACCAGCGATGTTACCCTGACCTTTGCGCGAGCGCCTCTTTCCCGGGCCCAAGAACGGCTCTTAGCTCTCACGGAGCGGGCCTACCGGCTGGCCCTAGCCATGGTGGAGGACGGGGTGGCCGCTAAGACCATTGCGGCGGCGGTGGACGGGCTCTTCGCTCATGCGAAAAAGCGTATGCCCCACGCCTTGGGCCACGGCATTGGCCTTGAAGCCCATGAGTCGCCACTTCTAGGCAACCGCACAGACAACGACTGGGTGCTCAAGAGCGGGATGATCTTCACGTTGGAGCCCGGCCTTTACGACCCTACCCACGGCGGCTGTCGCCTGGAGAATGACATCCTCCTCACTGAATCCGGGCCGGAAGTCCTGACCCAAGCTCGGATCATCCGCCTCTAACTCACCACCTGCCCTGGAGGCGTACTACTTATGAGAAATCCTTCCCCTTCAACGGCCTGGGCTTCTTCCGGGCTTAAAGCCACCGCCTGCACTTCGGCAAAGAGGTCCTCTTCCAAAACTTCAACCTTAAAGCTTTGGCATGTTTCCCTTGACTGCTGGTCCGCGGAACCGGTAAGGGATAATGGAGCGGCAAACAACGTCGTGGAAAAGACCGCCATTATCACCAATACGGAATGACCCTCTTCAATTAGGTCCTCCTTAATAAGGATAACGATGTAGATTTTTAGCAAACCTTGTTTAGTAGGAACGGCGTCCCACTTAAATCAAAGTCTAAAACGAACAAAATAGGCTGTTAAGAGAATTCTTTCAATTTTTTTAGCAATTCTTCAAACCTCCCACATCCAAGGAATCGCTTCGGTTCGTGCCATTCCAGCCCTATGCGGTGGGATCCGGGAGCTGGTAAAGAGGCCAAACCCGTATCAAACGTCATAAGCTAGTCGCCTGCGGACTCTCCCTGGTTCCGGTGATGGCCATAAGTGGAACCCTCAGGGAACAGACGCAACCAAGCTCCCCCTAAACCCGAAGGACAAGGCCCTTGAATACCTTTAACCAGGTATTTAGCGACCTCCTGGACCGAGCGGTCATTGCCGGGTGCCTTGCCTTATCGAATCCGGCGCTCTGACCTCAAGTTGGGGAGACAGTATCGACCTCTGCAGGCCCTAGATCCCGACCGAATGCACACTGGTATGATCTTCCCCCATAAAAACTATCTTTTAAGGAAACCCCTATGCCTAGCATACCTATACCGAGTAGGGTTAGTATTTTTTTCATGCCCGGCACCCCCCAAGGTCTTGTGGACGGGATTTTTCGGTTTCAACTCCGCTCCCTATCCTGTATACTCCCCTAAGGCGTCGAACCGGGGATGCTCTTCCCCTGTGTCAGAAAACGGGCGGATCCTACACCGGATAAGGCTGCCTCCGGGAGGTGGACTTTGATCCCCAAAGACTACCAGCAGTTTGAGATAGTTATCCGATACCGCCGGCGCAGCTGACGCAGCCGGGTGCGAGGATGCCTCAAGAATCGCTTCTACCTCCCGTCCCTGCCAGCGGCGGATGTAGGCTTGCCGTCCCGCACGGCCCAGCGCCGCAAAGCGCTCTACCCGCTCCGCCGCAAGGCGTTCACCCACCGCCCCAGGATACGTATACGCCGCCGTACCAGGCCGGGGGGAATAGGGAAAGGCATGAATCCAGGCAAAACCGTTACGCGCACAGAGGTCGTAGGTCTCTTCAAAGGCTTCCTCGGTTTCCCCCGGAAAGGCCGTGATAATATCGCAGGCCAGAAAGGGATCCTCCTTCACCACCCGCAAACGGTGGATCCCCTCTTCCGCCTCTTGTGGGCTATACCGCCGCCCCATCCGCTCCAATATCCGAGGACTGCCTGACTGAAGGGAAAGATGAAAATGAGGTCGAATGCGGGGATGCCCCAGCGTCGCAAGCAACTCCCCCGTGATCCCTTCGGGTTCAAGAGAAGAAAGGCGTAAGCGGATGCGTTCAGTTCCCGCAAGGAGATAGTCCACGAGGCCACCCAGATCCATGGCCTTCTGCGCAAGGGTATCCCGGTATTGGGTGATATTCACGCCGGTTAGGACCGCTTCTCCATAACCCTTGGCTTCTAGGGCTTGGAGGGCGGCCAGGGCGCGGTTCGCCGGAAGACTCACGCTCTTCCCCCGGGCAAGGCGTACCCGGCAATAGGAACACTGATTATCACAGCCCTCTTGAATCTTCAGGGAAGCCCGGGAATGGAAGGAAAAATCTTCAGGAATAAACCGGAAAGGTTCCCCCACCGCCCTAGGGGAGGCCGAGCGAACCCATTGGGAAAGGGCTACAGGGGCCACTGTTTCCGGCATGGTATTCAAAAGAAACCCCGGCAGGTCCAACAAGAGGCTTTTTGTGTCTCCCGGCACTACCACAAGTCGCGCGGCCTCAGAATCTTCCTCGCTCAAGGCGGACAGGGCCTCCCGGGCGACCTGGGCATAACAGCCGGTTACCATAAGCAACGCTTTCGGATGATCTCGCAAGGCCTTACGAATGACCCGCTGGGCTTTTTGTTCCGCCTTGGAGGTTACCGTACAGGTATTAAACACCAGGATATCCACATCCCCTTGGGCATCTTCCGCCCAAGGCAACACGCGAAAACCCTGGACCCTGAAAGCATGGGCGATAGCCTCACTTTCAAGCTGATTGACCTTGCAGCCCAGGGTATATAAAGAAACCGACAGCATAGGCTTATCGGGCGCCTAAGGCCTGACGGGCCCGGGTTAAGCCCCGACGGGCATCTCCCAGCTGGGCGTTCAGGGACAAGGCCTGTTCATACGCGGCAATAGCTTCGGCTAAATCTCCGGCGCTTTCCCGGGCATAGGCCAGCCGGGTCCACCAGGCAGCATTGCCCGGCTGCCAATGCACCGCCGTGGAGAGGGCGATATCCGCGTGGCGAAACCGGCCCAGACGGATATAAATCTCTCCGATAAAATAGTACACCGTTTCGATTCGGGTACCTTCAGGGGCAAAGTTGATATATTCCTGAAAATGCTGCAAGGCCTCCCGGTTTCGGCCTTCGTAATAGCTAATTTCCCCAAGAATTTCAATAACCCTAGGATCGTAGCGGCTGAGATTCCGGCCCAACAGGGCATACGTCTGGGCTTCCTGGTACCGGTTGAGGCGTATCAAACTCCAGCACAGCACTACGTGGGCATCCAGGTTATAGGCATTAACCGCGATTTCATCCTTACAAATGGACACCGCCTGTTCATAGTTCCCGTTCCGGTATTCTACCAAGGCGTCGGGGCGTTGTGCAAACACCATGCCCCCGAAAAACAGTAACAGGACGCTCCCTAAACCCAAGGCCTTATGAGATCGGCACATTTCCCGCATTTTTTTCATGCATCGTACAACAGCCATTAAAGAGGCAACCCGCTTCCAGGGCAATCTCCTGGGTAGTAATGTCTCCCTGAAGCCGTCCGGTGGGACTTACTTCTATCTTGTCTGCGGCGGTAATATTGCCATTGACTAAGCCACGGATGATCACCTGGGGGGCGTTAATGTGGGCATCCACCACGCCCTCCTTATCGATGAGGAGCAATCCCGTGGCAATGATTTCGCCCCGTACCCTGCCCCGGATGAGAAAGGGTTTTTCAAAACTCAAGGTTCCTGAGAAATCAATATCTGAAGACAAAATTGTATCAAAATCTTCATCTTCTAAGGTATCACTATGTAAATCGATCATTACTCTACACTCCAGTACCCGTCAGCGGGCCACCCGATAGGGAGGCGTAGCCCCTGGCTGGCCGTGGTGGTTAGAGGACCCGTTGCTCTCCACCAGTAGCAAAAACAAAGGGCCGCGAGCGAGTTTTACACCCTCAGCTCTAACCCCACAACCCTCCACGGCCGGTGGCGAAGGGTCGTGCAACCCGATCTCTACCCCGCAGTCCCCAACACACCTCCACGGCCGGTGGTTATCCGCCGTAGACGGCTATCATTACGCCCGCAGCTATGGCAGTACCGATTACCCCGGCAACATTCGGCCCCATGGCGTGCATGAGAAGAAAATTGCCCGGGTCTTCTTCAAGACCCACTTTGTTGGCAACCCGGGAGGCCATGGGCACTGCGGAAACCCCGGCAGACCCAATAAGGGGATTGATCTTTTCTTTGAGAAAGAGATTCATAAACTTGGCCACCAAAATTCCCGTAGCCGTGGCAATGGCAAAGGCCGCAAGACCCATGACCACGATGATCAGGGACGAAGAATTGAGAAATTTCTCTGGCGTCATTTGGCTGCCGACCCCCAGGGACAGGAAGATGGACACAATGTTCATAAGCTCGTTCTGGAGGGTCTTACTCAGCCGTTCCACCACCCCACACATCCGTATGAAGTTACCGAACATGAGACACCCAATAAGGGGCGCCGCCGAGGGAATGAGCAAAACCGCCAGGGTAAAGACCACCATGGGGAAAAGAATCTTCTCCACATTGGAAACGGGACGCAGTTGTTTCATCCGGATAAGCCGTTCCTGCTTGCTGGTCAGCGCCCGCATGATAGGCGGCTGGATGATAGGCACCAGGGCCATATAGGAATAAGCCGCTACCGCCACGGTCGCCAAAAGGTGAGGCGCAAGCTGGGCGGAGATGTAGATCGTCGTCGGCCCGTCCGCGCCACCGATGATGGCCACTGCACAGGCTTCCTTGAGGTTAAAGTTTACCCCAGGAATATAGTTGGCAAGACTAATGCCGAACAGGGTGCCGAACACGCCAAACTGGGCCGAGGCTCCCAGGATCGCCGTCTTGGGATTGGCGATAAGGGGACCGAAGTCGGTCATGGCGCCTATACCCATGAAGATGATCAGAGGAAAGAACTCGTTCCCTACCCCGGTCTCATAGATAATATGCAGGAATCCGTGAGGAGGGTCTCCCATCCCGGCAAAGGGAATGTTCACGAAGATGGTGCCGAAGCCGATAGGGATGAGCAAAAGCGGTTCAAAGCCCCTCACCGCCCCTAAGTAGACGATGAGGAAACCTACGGCCACCATAAGCAGTTCCTGCCAGCCGAAAATGGTGATGGGATCCCCTGAGGGAGTCTCTTTGGGGACCCTATCGGTGATAAAGGCAAAGAGCCCCGTGGTTTCCGCAATATTCCTGGCAAAACTGCTAAAGGAAATATTGGGAATGTCCTCGCTTCCCGGGATGATATACCCCTCGGAATTCCCCTGCCCTGAGACTTGAGCCAGGGCCCGGGGCATAAAGGAAAATACCAGGGCCCCTACCGCCAAGGCAAGGCATATTTTTGTAACCCATACTGGGTCCTTTTTATGGTTGAGCATGCATGCTTCCTATTGAACCTCAGCAACGGACTGCTGGGAAGCTACTTGCGTTCCTGCAGGAAC
>JAITJK010000266.1 GCA_031278935.1 Spirochaetaceae bacterium
GGAGGCGAAGGCTGGACCGGTGTCGTGATTCCGTTGTCAACGGATTGGTCGGCCTACAATGCCTTGCAATTTTGGATGCAACCCGACGGTAAAGGACAAAAAGTCGTCATTCAGATTAAGTCCGGTTCCGAGGAGTTTGAAGTGTATCTTTCTGATTTCGCGGCTACTTCTGAAGCGAAACTCGTTACCATACCGTTCTCTGCCTTGGTGGGTAAGCAGAACGGCGTCTTTGCGGCGTCTTCCATTACCGCCTTCGGTTTATGGTGTAATACTATTCCCCTTCACAATCGTACCCCCTGGGTAGTTGAATCAACGCTGTACTATGATGATATTCGGGCGGTTGTGTCTGAAGCAAAGGCAATACGCTTTGACACCCCTTAAGTGGACTGAGGCGCAGGCGGCACGAACGCCACCCGGATGCCTCAATTATTTATGGAGCGTTTTTTCCAGTTTATGATAATAACGCAACCGCGCTTCTAGCAGTTCGAGGAGGTCTTCATACAACTGGATACGGGCCTTGGAGACGGTGTATATATACGAGCTGTTTTCCAGAACAATCCTTTCGCCAAAACGGGTGATAGTGCGGATTTTCGGTATGTCGATAAAACGCAAGGGGGTAAGAATGAGGGTATAATGAGTGGGAATATAGCTGGCGTTCATCTTGAGGGCGGTCAGTTTTTCCCACTTTAAGCTGCGAATCAGATAGTTCAATTCCTTGCGAAAGGTTTTGTTCAACTCGATTTTACGCTGAAGTTTCTCTCGTGTCAGCACGTCGGGACGGTCTATCGTCAATTCTGGCGCCTGGTAACGCCGTAGTTCTTCAAAATTCTCGACAAGCCAGGATTGACGAAATTCCCTGTACGCATCGGAAATCGTACCATCCCCAAGAAACACCACATCCTCCGCTTTGTCTGCGTCCCGTAAAAAGATAAACCGCCTTGAAGCCGTAAGGGTGTACTGGAACGGTTTTCCATCATATTTTTTGTATTTTTTCGTGAGCAGCGCAGTGAATTCGCGGGAAAGCCCTGCGAAGGCGTTTTCGGGGATTACCAAGGTTACGAGAAATACTTTCGGTGAACCACTTCTTCCGGGTACATAATCCCGTTTGAGATAGGTCCACAGTTCCACAGGATAGAGCTTCAGTGTACACTGTTCACCCCGCCACCTTATACGAAAATCGCAGTCCCCCTCGAGGATATTAAAATTCGGGATACTATAGGAAAAATCCCGTTCTTTTTCCCCGTCATTCCATCGATACCCTTGATACGCTTTGTCCAACGACGGCCATCGAGTTCCCTCCTGTGGATTGATTTCGGCGAAACGGGTTTTCAAAATCGAGGGTTCACCAAAATACAGCGGAGCCGCTTTGAAGGTCCAGGTGTCATCAAAAATACCCTTACTCCAGTAACCGGTTTTGCCCTGCGGGTTCCAACCGGCGACCCGCAGTTCCCGTGCACCGTTGCCTTGACCGTTCTGCAGGATGGTGATATGCCGGGTGAGGGTAGCCCTGCCGGTAAGGGGTATCCGTGGCTGAGGTCGCCAGTCCTCCGCCGGAAGCCCCCATTCGTTCAGATTGGAAAGATAATTCGTCCCCGGCAGGTCCGATTGGTAGGGCCTGTAGGTGTACTTGAAGAGCATAGGATCACAGCCTATAGTATCAAAGTCCGCAAGCCGGGTGTACATCTCCCCCGCATCGTTTATGACGAACATCTTTGATGCACTGGCCGATAGGGATACCGCTTTGAAGGCGCCCCGTTCAGGCCCGATATAGTTTCGGGAAAAATCCACAGGAAGTCCGGTGTCAGCGTAACATATTTCCTGTCCATCCTCTAGCAGCACATAAGTTGTGGCGATTTCCATAGTGCCGTTGTGGTGCTGATTTCCGAAGGGATCCTCGTAGTAGAGTACCTGGGCGTTCCGTTTTCCCAGTGCCCAGGATCGGTTTTTTGCGGTACGCCCGTCCAGGTACAGTTGCTCTGCGTAGGGCCAGCCTTGCAGGTCAAGCCAGACATTGCTTTTATGGGCGATGTTTTTGTCAAAACAGTAACGGTAAAATCCGCCCTCATCCGACAGGGCAACCAGTTCGTCCGCGTCGGCGGATAACTCTGCGATTCTTTTCGGCTTATTGAAACCGGGCCGCCAGGGATTATGTGGAAGGCCGGTTTTATCAAAAAGCCGCCAGACCGGCGGATCCGCAGCACGGTCAATACGTTTGTACCATATAAGGCCGTCCCGCAGAATGTAATAATGGTAGGCGTTAAAGGTTTGGGTACGGGTTTTGATATACACCGCTTCAGGGAAGAGACCGTTTATGTCTTCCGTGGTATTACGGTCTATAGGCGTAGGCCCCGGTGGTTTCTCAGAATAGCTATCCTCTCCAAGATAGAGCGCCTTTGTCAGGGCACAGGAAGAGAGCAGGGTAAGCAGCCATAAGGCCAGGACTCGTCCTAGGGCGCGCATATTACGGGTTCTCTTCCCCGTAAAAGCAGCTTAAACCCCAGGCCGAATTGAAAACCCGCCACGGTCAAGGCAGCCTGTTTCGTTGAAAGGAAT
This sequence comes from Spirochaetaceae bacterium, assembly GCA_031278935.1. GTDB lineage: Bacteria > Spirochaetota > Spirochaetia > Treponematales > Breznakiellaceae > JAIRLU01. Next base: position 2,554 of record JAITJK010000266.1, read on the forward strand.
CCGGATGAATCTATGAAAGAAAAAATGCGTGGGAACCAGGTCTGTCCGCTCCATTGATGCTCAATATGCATAGCGATCTTATGAGTACCATAAGACGCAAAAAGGTGCAAGCGGTACTTGCACGAAATCCATCGGGCCGGTGGTCGCCTAATCCTGCTTCAGGGTGTGATCAAAAGCTTGTGGGGAAGGAAGAACCCCCATAAGACAAAATAATTTCGCCGGATTAAAGCAGTATCCAGGAGCGTGCCGTATTATTAGTGCGTGGAAACCGGCCGGGATGCAGCCGAGCCGGCCTCCATGACCCGTGCATGGGATCATGCCGGACTTTTATCTATATATTGAGGACGCTATGAATAATCTCAATTCAATTTTAATCGAGGGCAATCTGGTCAAAGACCCTACGTTTCGTTCAACCCCTAAGGGTACGCCGGTATGTACCTTTAGCCTGGCTTCCAACCGGATTTACAAGAAAGAGACGGGCTTGGAAGAGGAGGTGAGTTTTTTCAATGTAGAGACCTGGGCGAAACTGGCGGAGAACTGTTACAACCTGGGACACAAAGGCCGGGGGGTACGGATTGTGGGCCGGCTCAAGCAGGATCGCTGGAATGACGGTGAAGGAAAAGCCCACTCCAAAGTTACCATCGTGGCGGAACACGTAGAATTTAGACCTGAATTCCGGCGGGAGGAAGACCACGCGGCATTGAAAGCCCGGGTCATGGCCGAAGAAACCCAGGGACAATCTCCGGAAGTGGAAACCTACGAATCCATCCACTTCTAACCACCACCTGCCGTGGAAGCGTATTGGGACCGGGTGGTGGCGAGGGAATGGACGTAAGTCTCTTCGTTCTTCATGCAGAGCGTCGTGAGTTCTATCGGAATTACGCGGCGGGACCGAGGCTAAGTGCGCCAGGCCTCCAGGGCGAGGGTCGGTAGCAACGATTCCGATTTTGGGAAAATATGCCGCCCTTGCAAAGAACATACTCATTATAGCCAGCGCGTCTCGCAATGACCGCCGCCGTAGCAACCCGCTCTCTAACATCCAGCCCGGCAAGGGCTATGCCTCCATGACCAGTGGCCTGTGGTGGGCATATTGGGACGAGCGACGGGACTAGTGGCGAGAGGTGATCTGCCTCCTAACCACCCGACCCGTTAGAGGTTATGCCTCCACGGCAGGTGGTGGTTATTAAAGGGTCGATTTCTAGGCGGACACGGGTCAGGAAAGAACGGTCCGTGGCGGGAGGACGACGGCCCCCGGCCCCAGCACATTCAGGAAAATGGGCCCACAAGTGATCGCTCTCGTCCAGCATGGTCTCCAAGACTGCGGTGTCCGGGGGCCTGGCGCCGGTGAGTAGGTCCCGCAGGCGCAGCAGGGCCGCTTGTTCCTGGGCGATAAAGGCCCCTACTGCGACTTCCCGATCCCGCGCATCGGGAAGCGGGGCCGATGGCGCCGGGGCCGAACCCTGAGGACCCTCCCGGGCGAGTATCTCTAAAGCGTCCTCCAGGGAGAGGGTCGAGAGTCCCAAGGGGAGGCCCAGGCCATATATATCGTGAATTCGAGAATCCCGGGCGAATTCCTGCTCAAACAAGTCTCGATAGGTCTTCATCACCGGATCCGTCCGTTGGGGAAGGCCCGACTTAGAACGAACCGCCCCGGTGCCAGGCCTGAAGGCCGTCTCCGCCATGAAAAGACCCCGCAAACGAGTATGTCGGGCCAGGGTATCCCGGTGCCCCGGGGTGGCGCGCGCGTGAAATCGGTCCAGCGTAAAGGAAAAGTCTAGGCCCGCGACGATGATGGGCCCCGAGGAAAGCCGCTGGGCTAAGGCCACCGCGGTAAGGCCCACCGAACCTAGGGGTGGAAAGGTTTCCGGGAGTAATCGGGCAGCTTTAAGGCGGGTGAAAAGGCGCAAGGGAGCCCAGGGGGTAACAAAAAGCCGTGGGTAGCCCCCCAGTACCTCCCGGGTAGCCGGCAGGGCCGAAAGATCCATAGCCAAGGGTATCTCCCAGGAACCCAAACCGATAAAGTCTCGGAGATTCCAGTGCTGGCTTTCCAGGGCCACCGCGAGATCCGGTCTGATATTCCGGTCTTTTAAGGCGGGTAAACAGGTGTCTACCGCAAGCAGCTTGAAAGGTCGCTCCGGTTCAGCCAGGACCGCGCCCCATGTGCGGTGTAGGCCGTCCAAAACACCGTCCAGGGACGGCCCCGCCCCCAGAACCAGCACCGGAGCAGCCCCCCACACACCTCTTTGGAGGACCGTAGTCCGGGCCAAAAGGGGCAGATTGCGGAAGGTGTTCCACAGATACCGTCGGCCCATGTGCACCAAGGTCATGGCGTTCCCCCAATCCAGAGCTATATCCCGGCGCAGGGCCTCTAGGATACGGGCGTATTCCGCCTCGTAGAGCTGCCAGCCTCCGGATACGCGAAGGGTTTCCAGTCGGCGGAACCGGCGGCTGCCCCAGGCGCGCTTAACCCAGGCGCAGACCCTCTCTGGGTCCCCGAACCGTAGGAGGCCCAGGGTCCGGTGGGTCTTCAGTAAGCCTTCCAGGGCGTTTTGGGACAGACCATAGAGCTGTTCGTCTAGCTCTATGGCGAGGATCGCCGAATCGGTGGGTATATGCTCAAGCAGCCATGCCAGGCCATAGCCATACAGGGGAGAAGGGCACACATAAAGGGTTCCCGCGTCCAAAGAAGCGGCCTGAACCGTCCGTTCCCCTTGGGCCACCGGGTCTATCCGGGAAAGAAGGGTCTTTCCCTTATAGGAAACCGAAAATCCCCGGCGGGCCTTCTCCTGCCGGGGCTGCTCATGGGACATGGAGGCGTCTCAATCTAAGGGCTGAATGTATTTAAAATAGACGTCAAAGAAGCGGTCGTCCAGCTTCTTGTTGGTAAGAAAATAGCTTCGTACGTTCTGATTAATAAAAGCGCTCATCCAATAGGAGGCATAAGCCGTCTCGATATACTCGGCGTTGAGGTCATCTTCGGTAGTCTCTTCCGTAGGGTATAAAACCACCACTGTATTGCCCAATACCAAAGGCGCCGAAGGGGTGAGCAGAGGCGTGGAAAAGGCGGTCTGCCAAAAATGTTCGTTAGCCGCCGCGCCGCTTAACTCGGTCACCGAAAAGGAAGACAGGGCCGTGAAGATGGGCACTTCCCCGTAATTGATGGGTAGGGGGCCAAAGGTCCGTTCCAAAAGCCCTTTCTGGATGAGGGCGTCCGCAAAGCCGTTCTCCGTTACCGCCGCTCGAAAGGCCTCGGCCTCCCGGATAAAGTAGTCTTCCACCCGGCCTCGTTCATACTCCATCACATAGGAGCGGATTTTTTCCAACAAGGCCCCATCCCCGGTATCCGCAGGATAGGAGACTGCTTCGGCGCGGAAAAAAGCCCACCCCGAAGGGACCTGCATCACGGAACTGAGCTCCCCTTTGGCCAGGCGTAGGAGGGCTTCCCGGTCCTGTTCATCGTTTACCTCTGAACGTAGCTCGTAGGCCATCTTTACTCCCATATCCCCGCCGCGTTCTGCGTAGGCATCCTGGGAATAGGTCTGGGCCGCGTCCTCAAAGGTGCTGCTGCCCTCGGTAATCCGGCTGAGAATCTGCGTGGCCTCCTTTTCCGTAGAGGTGATGGTGATCCGGGAGAGATGCGTAACCCGGAATAGGGCTTCTTGACTCTGGGCATAAGCCGCGAGTTCCCCCGCGGGATAGCCGTGCAAGGGCAGGACCGCCATGGAAAAGGTCCGCTTCGGCGAGGTCATGCCCCGGATAAAGGCTTTTTCCTGGGTGGATACCCGCAATTCCTCGATAGCCTCTTCGTAATGGGCCTTGGTGAGGTTGTCCTGCACTTGTCGCCACAGGGTCATGCGGGACGTGCTGTCCATGGCTCGGTATTTGGAGGTAGAAAACCGGCCGTTTTCCTGGAATTGGGGGAGCTGGGCTACATTCCGGTCCACCACTTGGGGGGGCGCTTTATACCCGGCCTGGTTCATCTCGTCCAGGATAGCCGTATGGAGGACCGTTTCCTCAAAGGCCTCCCGCCAAATCTGGTAACTGGCCAGCTGGTAATTGGTATCCCCGGAGGACCGCCGGTACTGGGCGATCATCTCCTGTATCTGGGCGAAGTAATTCCCCGGTACGTAGGTAATGGGAACCTTATTATAGGAACCAA
>JAITJK010000001.1 GCA_031278935.1 Spirochaetaceae bacterium
GGACTAGCCGGGCCTGCGGGTCTTCCAGGGCGCGGATGCGCCGGGTTGCTTCGTAACCGTCCATTTCGGGCATCTGAAGATCCATAAAAATAATGTCATATCCCCGGTTCTCCTGGTACCGTTTCAGGGCCTGAGCGCCGTTTTCTACCCAGTCTACGGTAATGCCCGTGGGGGCTAAGAGTTCAAGGACGATTTCCCGGTTTATCTCCACGTCCTCTGCAAGCAAAACCCGGTATCCGGCAAAATTATCCGGGACCAGTAGGGTCGCCTCACTCGGTTCAGTCTGGGACGCAGGAGCAGAGCCCTCCTTGAGCGGGATGGTGAACGAAAAAGCCGCTCCCCTGCCCGGCTCGGACGCTACCGTTATGGCGCCGCCCATCATCTCCACGATGCCCTTGGAAATCGCAAGACCCAGCCCCGTTCCGCCATAGGTGCGGTAGGTGCCCCGTTCCGCCTGCTGAAAGGGTGTGAAAAGCCGACCTTGCTGCTTGCGATTGATGCCAATGCCGCTGTCCGACACGGTGAAGCCCAGGGAATACACCGCCACCCCCTTACGCTGGTTCAAAAGCGCTACTTCAAGGCGGATAGTCCCCCCTTCAGGGGTGAATTTCACCGCGTTGGACAACAGATTGGTAAGCACCTGGGCCAAGCGCTGGGCGTCTCCGATGAACCACTGCGGGATCCCTGAGGCCACCTGGACGCTGAGGATCTGGTGTTTCTCCTCCAGCCAAAAGCGGATCATATCTACCGAGCCTTGAATCATCTGCTGCAGATCAAAGGGCTCTGTGCATAGTTCGAACTTGTTCGCTTCTATTTTATGTATATCCAGAATGTCGTTGATGATGCCCAAAAGATGCGTAGAGGCGGTCCCAATTTTGTCCAGGGCCCGGTCTTTCTTCTCAATCGTGCCGGCGCTTCTCCCGATAGTAGTCATGCCAATGACCGCGTTAAGGGGTGTGCGGATTTCATGGGACATGTGGGACAAGAAGTTACTCTTGCTCACGTTTGCCTGGTCCGCGTGTATTTTGGCGATACTGAGGCGGATAACCAGCAAGCCCATAAGGGCTGCCACGACCACGCTCCCGGTGATGATCGCCTGGAGTTTCTTCATAACCACATCGTATTGCTCGATGGAAACGTCCGCGCCCACCAGGCCGATGAACTCCCCGGTACGGGTATCGAACACCGGGGCATAGGCAGATATGAGGGTCCCCCATACGGTAGTAACAAAGTCCCCCAGGCAGGCACGCTGGGTGTCATAAGCCAGGCGACGGGTCGCGGTCAAGGGTTCGCTAAGGCCTGTGGAGACAAAGGTAGCGGTCCCTTCTTTTTCTCCATCAAAGAGGTACATCATCATATCCTGGGAAACCCGGACCTCGGTGTATAAAAAGGCGATGTTATCGATATTATCAAAGCGGATTTTTTCTATGATCTTCTTCGTCTTGTGGTAGTATTCACTACTGGTATCCAAATGTTGGATAAAGTCTCGGTACTCTTGGGGACGCTCTTCTAGGAGCGCTGCCACTGCCGAAGCAAGGCCCAGGCACTTGTTACCTATCTGCTGTCTCATAATATGAGCGGTTACCGAATAAATAACCATGCCGAAAAGGATCAGCACCCCAATGAGCAAACTGACGGTGTAGATATACGTACGAACCGATGCATCCTTTTTGGTCGTCATCTCGTTTTTTCCTTCCACTTGCCCTGGAGGCATATTGAGGCCGCGTTGTCGGGTATGGGGGCCTACGTCCTTGCGTTCCTACATCATATTGTGGGGTTCGCTCCAAAGGGTCAAGCGCAAGAAACGAGGGCGTCCCACATCCCTAAGGCAAAGCGCCGCTTTGTCAAATAGGGCGGGTGGCGCCTAGGTAGTAATAGCCATTGGAGGTGTGGCCGTTCATGGTGGTGTAGCGTATTTCTTGGTATTCCAGTTCCGTGAAGCGAGAGAGGCTTTGTTTCACCCAGGCCCGATGGTGATGCCGTAAAACAGCCCCTTGAGGCAGTTCGAATATGCCGTACATCCCGTATAGAGACTCATAGGCCTGGTACCGGGCTGTATTCCGTTCGTCCTCATTGAGCAGAAAGTCATTGATATAGACGATTCCCCGGGGTTTTAAAACCCGATACACCTCCCCCAATACCGCCCGCTGTGCGTCGTCGCCGGTGATGCAGGTCAGAACCGCCACGAGCAGCACCGCATCAAAGCTGTTTTCCGCGTACCCTAAACCCCCGGGGCTCAGGGGCTCAAAGCGCAAGTGTGGGTACAAGGCCCTGCCCCGGGCAATCATGTTCTCAGAAAAGTCCACCCCCAGGGTGTTTTGGTAGCCTTGGAGGTATAATTCCTGCAAAATACGCCCATACCCGCAACCCATATCCAGAATAGCGGCGGATTGGGGTACATATTTCTGGAAAAGCGCTATTTGAAAGGGCGTGGTACATATTTTTTCCGCCGCCACCCCATCCCAATAGGCTTTTTGATCCTTCATAGCTCGACTTTCGCTTTCTCTACCAATTCCGCCAGGAGGGGCAAAAGTTGCTTTTTGCGAGATACCACTTGCTTCAGCACGTAGATCCCTCGCTCGCTCATGGGAAACTTAATCCGGTTGATAAAAGCCTTTTTCCCGCTCACAAACAACAGAGAATCCAGCACCGTTACGTCGGTTACCAAAAGGGCCGAGAACAGGTAATCCTGGGCCGCCCGGACCTGTTCCAGGACCCCGGCGATCTCTTCCCGCCGGGCCACCAGCGCCCGGGGATTATCCGTCTCGATCTGGCTCACCGAGAAGGCAAGGCCCCGCTCGGTGTATTCCTTCATGTCCAGTTTAATCAGCTCTTCTGCAGACAGGGCATTGACCTGATTAGCCGCGCCTTGCATATCATTCCCCAGGCTTTTAATGTCCAAGCCCGTAATGGAAGACAAGTACTCTGCGGTTTCTATGTCCGTCTCGGTGGTAGTAGCGGACTGTAGCACCAGGGTATCCGCAATAATGCCGCACAGCAAAAGAGACGCAATGCCCCGTTCCAAAGGCACTTTCTGTTCCCGGTACAAATTGGTAATGATGGTACAGGTGGCCCCCACCACGCGGTTGATGAAGGTAATGGGATACCGGGTGGAAAGATTGCCCAGCCGGTGATGATCGATAACCTCCAGAATCTTATAGTTTTCAATCCCTTCAATGGCCTGGCTCGGCTCGTTGTGATCCACCATAATCACTTCCACATTCGGCTCGTTGATCAGGTCTCCCTCAAAAATCACCCCTTGAATCTTGCTCTCATCGTCCGCCACGGGTAAACACCGGGAAGGAATCTTGGTCAGGGTTTCCCGGAAACTCCACACCGGGTCTTTAAGGCGCACCAAGGGCACTTCTTTATCCCCCAAGGCGCCTACCGGGACCGAATAGATAATCAGCATGGCCGTAGAAGAGGTATCAAAGGGGCTTATCAGCACCGTAACCTCCTTCTCTTCCGCCAGATCCGCGAGTTCCTTGGAAAGGGTATGGCCTGCAGAAAGTATCAGGGCTCGGACCTTCCGCTCAATACAGCGGCGCTGAATATCCCAGCGATCTCCTACGATCACCAAGGCGTTATCCGCCCCTTCCGCCTCCAGATGCTCCTTGAAATGGCTCGTATAGGACGCGGCCACCATGATGGGCGACCTACGCAGTTCCGTCCCATTGAACAGGGTAATGGGCTGGGCGTGGATGGTGGCGGCTAGGTGGTTTAACGTGAGGGGGAAAGAAGATTTTTTCCGGGGATTGATGTGGTTGATAATATACCGGCTGAAACTCTGGTAGTGGAGCATACTCCGGTACACGCCGTTCCGGTCCACAATGGGGAGCGCTTGGGAGTCGTCCTTTTGTAGCAGTTCCAGGGCCTCCCAGACGCTCAGTTCTTCATGTATCGTTACGGGTTCCCCGGAAATATAGTGCCGTGCCTTGGGGATTAAATCCGGCAGGTACTCCGGCACGGGTACGCCAAAGCGCTCAAAGATGTATTCGGTCTGGGGGTTTATCTTCCCCGCCCGGGCGGCTAGCACCTTATGCTGCCCCTGAATTTGCTTCAACCGGGCATAGGCGGTGGCGGAAACCACCGAATCCGTATCTGGGTTCTTATGCCCTATTACATAAACAGTTTTCTCCATAACGGGTACTATATACTATCTCTCCTCATTTGCCACCTGCCCCAGGTGCCAAGAAGTCGTATGGGAGGCCCTATCCCTCACCCCGCAGCCCCTCAAGATGCCTAGGGCAAGGCTTATTTGGGGGTGTACCGTTTGAGGGTATTGGCTTTACCAGGACTTACCCCGCTGGTGGCGGTGATATACCAGTCTTCAGCGCGGTTGCGGTCGGCAAGGGCTTCATCCCGGGAAATGCTGCGGGTAACCGTGGTACCTTTGCTGGGTACGGCGTGGTGAGGCTCAGGAGAAGGTAGCCAGGCCCCTTGGTCGCTTACCTGGCGGGCCGCTTCAGCCACTTCCACCTTGGCCCAAGGCTCCGCTTTTTCGCTGAGGACCACCGCATCAAGAATCTGGTCGTCCTGGTCCATGAAAAAGACCACATCGGTTTTTCTCAGCCGTTTTCGCGTATCGGGAACCCAAAAATCTCTGGCCTCAACTAGGGCTTCAGGTCCGGTGGACGCGCCCCGATCCGTACCGGTCTCGTTGCTAAGCCCTGCATCCAGGCTCCGTAAATGAATGACCAGGTACTCCCCCGAGGCTACCTCGACCGGAGGGAATTCAAATACCGGCGTATCCCCTTGGCTGGCAATGAAGAGCCGCAAGGCCCCGAGATTCCCGGAACTGAGACTTTTCACTTCCACAAATTCCGCCTTGCCCTTGGCATACTCCGTACGCAGCTCGGTAATCATCAGCGAGGGAAACCGCTCGTTCCTGGTTCTAAAGGGGATAAGCAGGTTTAGGGTATTCCGTTGATGGTCTTCCACCAGCATATAGACGGTTACCGCACTTCCTCCGGGAAGGTCCTGGGTTACGGTAACCTCCACCTGCGCTCCTTCGGTAACTTCGGTCGCTTCAAGGGGAGGATCAAAGTACAGAGATACTACTCGCACCGGAAGAGAGAATTGAAAGTCGATTTTCTGCGAAGAAACGGCCTTACACCCCAGAAAAACCGGAGCTTCTGCACTGACCCCCAGAACCTGCTGAATAGCGGATTCTGAGGAACAGCCGCTGCCCAGGACTAAGACGCCTAGGCCCCAAAGAATATACCTGTATAGGTTCATTATCTACCTCTGAATCTATACGGCCCAGGTATGGCCCGTGCTTTACTCAGGCCCGAAACTTTTTACTTTTTTAACCTTAAGGGAGAGATTGAGAGCCAGGGGTCAGACCCTCCCCTGGAACGCCTTTTCTTACCCCCCGGTTTTCCGTATCATGAAAGGCCATGAAACCCCTCACCGTCTTGCGCCTAGACCTCCGCTCCCCGATTGTCTACCGGAGCGCCCCCAGCCTCCGTCCCTTTGTCCGTGCCGATAGGATAGAAGAGCGCCTGTTTTGTTTTGGCCTTGCGGAAGAGCAGTACCAGAGCATGGAAGGGGAGGATGCAGCCTACCTGGGAGACCTGCTCTTTGCTGGGGCGCAGTCCTTGGATACGGAAAGCCCCAGCGCAGGGATTACCCTGCCCCAAGGAACCTATATGTTTGCACAAGTCGAGGAACTGCTTGACCGCCCGACCTTTATCGCAG